>CALVJF010000084.1 GCA_944331885.1 uncultured Bacilli bacterium | reverse complement strand
CGTCCTACTAAACCACATCCATTATTTGATTCCTTCATTAAAAGTTCAATTGACAACTATAAAAATTCAAAAAAGTAGTAAATAATTTTAGTTAAAAAGTCTTAATTAAAAATAATATTTAATTAAGACTTTTTTATATTTCCTAATAAAATTCATAACTATTAAATTAATATTTACGACCATTTTTATATAAACCTTTACAAAAATAATAGAAAAAAAGCAAAATAAATTTAAACATATAATCTCCTCCATATTGAAATTATACCATTTTTTATTTTTTAGAGATTATTTACCAAGGACTTTTCTTTTACTAATTTTGAATGATAAAAATAGTTAACATATTTAATATTATTCCTTTGACAATAATTATCTATTTCTTTACTTAAACTTTCCCAATATGAATTATTACCATTTAAATAAATATCACAATAATACTTATAATATTTAGCATATTTATTTTTTATATAATTCATAATATAAAATTTATAAGCACCACGCAAATTTAAATTTTCAAACCAATATTCATCAACATAATTCTTTGATTTTTCAATAATTTCTTGCCATTCTGTAATATAAGGAAATATTGGTGACATAAACAATATTGTATATATACCTTGCTTATGTAATTTTTATAATGTCAAAAGTCTTTCTTTAATACTACTAGCATTATCCATATCTGCCCTAAAGTTTTCGTTTAAAGTATTTATTGACATACTAACTCTAACATGCTTCATTTTCTTTAATAAATCAACATCTCTTAAAATTAAATTAGATTTTGTTGCAATCCCTAAAAAACAATCAGCATCTACTAATTGCTCTAATATTTTTCGCGTAACTTTATATTTTTCCTCAAAAGGATTATAACAATCGGTAACTGATGACAAAAAGACATCTTTATTTTTTATTTTTTCTAAATTTATTTTTTTATCACAAATTTTGATATCGAGAAAATCTCCCCACTCCTCGTTATGACCAGTAAATCTCTTCATAAAAGAAGCATAACAATATTTACAACCATGCGGACAACCAACGTAAGGATTTATTACATAATCGCTTGCTGGTAATTTAGACTTTGTCAAATAATCATTAACTTTTATTTCTTTTATAACCATTTTCATCACCAATTAATATTTTAAATTAATTGTTTAATTTCATCAATCTTATTAATTTTTTCCCAGCTATAATTATCCCAACCAAAATGACCGTATTTCGCGGTATCCCCAAAAACTGGTTCTTTTAATTCTAACTCATCAATTATATTTTGTGGTCTAAAATCAAAAACTTTATTAATAATACCCAAGATTTTTTCATCATCTACTTTTCCTGTACTAAAAGTATTAACATTAATAGAAACAGGCTCCTCAACTCCAATTGCATATGCAACTTGAATTTGACATTTATCACATAAACCAGCTGCGACCAAATTTTTAGCAACATAACGTGCATAGTAAGCACCACTACGATCAACCTTTGTTGCATCTTTCCCTGAAAATGCCCCTCCACCATGTGGAGCTGCACCACCATATGTATCAACAATAATTTTTCTACCAGTTAAACCACTGTCTCCTATTGGCCCTCCAATTACAAAACTACCAGTTGGATTAACTAAAACTTTTACATCTTCATCAAAATATTTTTTAGGTATTACCTTACGAATAACTTCATCAATAATATCTTCTCGAATTGTTGCGTTAGCAATACTTGGGTCGTGTTGCGTTGAAATCAAAATAGTATCAATACCTACGAATTTACCATCTTTATATTTTACCGTTACCTGACTTTTTCCATCTGGTCTTAAATATTTAATTATCCCTTTACGACGTACTTCAGCGAGTCTTTTGGCTAATAAATGCGCATAATAAATTGCTGCTGGCATTAAAGCACCTTCAATTTCATTTGTTGCATATCCAAACATCATTCCTTGGTCACCAGCACCAAATTTATCAACCCCTAAAGCGATATCTGGACTTTGTTCACTAATATCTAATATGATATTAATATTTTCTCCATTAAAACCTAATTCATCACTATCATAACCAATCTCTTTAATCTTTTCCCTAGCTATTTTTTCAATGTTAACCTTACCCTTACTAGTAATTTCCCCCATAATCATTACATTTTTTTTTGAAGCACAAACTTCACATGCAACTCTAGAATTTGGATCAACTGCCAAATAGGCATCTAATATTGCATCACTTATTTGATCGCAAACCTTATCAGGATGACCCTCTGTAACAGATTCTGATGTAAACAAATTATTTTTCATTAAATCTCCTCCTTCAATACCTTAAAAAAACACTATGGTTACCCAAAGTGCTATCGAAAAAGCCTTATCTTTCGGTAAACCGCAGGAATTAGCACCTAACTTAACTAGGTTGCCGGACTTCATCGGGCCTGTTCCCTCCATCACTCTTAATAAGGTATTTAAATAATAATTTGTAATTAAATTATCTCGAAAATTATTATCATTGTCAATCTAATTTTTTTTCAACTGTCAAGAAATCACTTGGTTTAATTTTTCGCAATTGTTCCATTTTTTGTAAATCTCCCCAAGCATAATAATAATCTCTTTGACTGCGATAATTAACTTTCCCTTCATTATATGTTTTTATAAACTTAAAAATTCTTACTAAAAATAGTAGCAGCTCCCTTTTTTCTTCTTCATTTAATTTTTCAAAATATTCTTGAAAAAACTTTTCACTCATAAAACTTTCTTTAACAGTAATTTTACATGTCTTTTTATATAATCTAACTAGCCTTTTTATATAATCTTCCAAATAATCGTATTTACTATCCCAAGAATAATTATAAACTAAATGATTATCACGATGTTCTTTAACAGTTCCTGAATTTTCACAAAATTCTTCAGCAACCAAAATACTTATCAAACGTGTATAAGCAAGTTGCGTAAACTCTTCCTGAATACATGAACCAACATTTAAATGCCCTTGACTTAATAAAATATTACAAGCAATAAAAACATTCTTATCACAGCCGCCAACAACTAACACCCCATTTTTATAGTTATTATAATCCTCTATTTTAATTTCCTTAACTAAATCCAAAGTGTTAATTAAAGCATTTTTCATTGTATTAGATAATAAATCCCATATCTTTAAAAAATAATCATACATTAAAGCAACTACATCATCATTATTTACTCTTTGTGCTAAATTTTTCATTACTTCTTCAAGCATCATATCACCATCTTAAATATATCACAATTTATGCCAAAGAAAAATACCACTTCAACAAGTGATATTATTTACTTTCTTTTTCTTCTTTTTTCAATACTTCTTGATTTTTGTAATAACCACATTCACTACAAGCTCTATGAGGTTTAATTACTGCTCCACACTTAGGACATTTAGTTAAAGCGCTAACTTCCTTTTTTAAATGTGTACGACGCATTCTTTTTTTAGTTTTACTTGTTCTTCTAAAAGGTACTGCCATAGTATCACTCCTTCCTGTTTAGTAAGTCCATTAATGGCGATAGCCTTGGATCAACTTTTTTTGTATCATCACTTATAAGTTCCCACCCCTCGCCTTGCAAAGAAACATTTTCATTTTCTTTCTTTACAACACGCATTGGAACTTCCAATACAATATTTTGCCACAAAATGTTCATAATATCAAGAGTATTTTGCGTTTTTTCTAAATTATATTCATCATTATCTGTTAAATTTTCTTCAATTTCAATATTAAATGGATATTCTATTTCTGAAGAATCAATAGCATCCAACAAAATCATCGTTCCACTTAAATTAGCTTTTAAAATTACTTCATCCGCTATATTTATTTTAACACTCCCATTTAATTTTACATCTTTTAATTCTTCAATTCCCACACTCTTTAAGTCATATCCCTCAAAATTAATACTTTCATCTAATTTCAAACCATCTTTAGGAATATTTACCAAATCAATAATCAATATATCACCTACTAACAAACCAATTTTACCAAATTTTAAACAAAAAGTCTTCAATTAATTAAAAAATACCTTTCTTTATTGCTACTTTAGCAGCAATAAAGGATAACGAATTAGCTTGCTCTAATAAGATTTTTGTCAGTTCAAAGTATATGGATTTTGTGGAGTACCTTCCCCTCCGGTGAAGGTTAGGGCTGAAGTCCCTGCCTTCAGATACAAAACTGCGCGCACGCCGAGGCGAAACGACGGACTGCCCAGGCTGCCATTGTTGAACACGCTGCGAACGTCCGACGAACTATATCTATTCATTGTCCAATAGTAAGTTGATACAGTTGGATTTTCAATTGTTGCGACATCCACAAATGTTT
>CALVJF010000083.1 GCA_944331885.1 uncultured Bacilli bacterium | reverse complement strand
GCTTATTTAAAAAATGCGGATATAATCTTGTCTTGTGTAGGGTGTAAAGGTTTGTTTAAAGAAAGTGATTTAAAAGCTGGTGCAATTGTTTGTGATGCTGGATTTGATCAAGGCTCTGGTGATTATGAGCATGAAGGACTGGGGATTGTTGAAGCTTATACGCCAGTGCCAGGTGGAGTTGGTCCTGTCACGATTGCTTGTTTAGTTAAGCAAACTATGGATGCTGCATATATTTTAAAAAGAAAATAACTGTTTTGACATTAAAGAATAAATGTATTAAAATTATGATAGAGGTGTTGCTGTGAAAAAGTTTTTACGAAGATTAACTTTAGGAAATATTTTAATTGCTGTTATTTTTTTCTTATTTGGAATATTTTTAATTGAAAAGCCAGGTCTTTCAATTGATTTAATTAGTATTTTATTAGGAATTGTAGTAATTTTAACTTCTTTGATGAGTATAGTAAAATTTATTTCTGATAGTACAAAAATACATTATTATAGAGTGGAATTATTTTTTGGTATAATTGGAATTTTGTTAGGATGTCTGATTATATTTAATCCTTTTAGTTGGTTTAACTTCTTTATAATAGGTTTTGGAATATTTATGATTATTGAAGGTTTATTAGATTTGAAGTATGCTTTATTTTTTAAAAAAAATAAGGAAGAAATTTGGTCATTAAATATAGGGATAGCAGTAGTTAGTATTTTATTAGGTATTATTCTAATTCTAAATCCTTTTTCAGGCGTAATGATGTTTACAAAGGCTTTAGGTATATTTATAATGGCAAATGCAGTTTTGAATATAATTGCTAATATGTTATTTTATAAAAGAATAAATGCAATAATCAAGTTGTTAAATTAAAGTGTTAATTGATAACACTTTTTTTATTTTTATTGATAATTAAGTTGTTTTAGTTTATACTAATAATAAGAATAATAGGTGGTTTAATGAAAATATTAGATTTAATTGGAAGAGAAATATTAGATTCACGTGGTAATCCGACTGTCGAAGTTGAAATGCTATTGGAAGATAATAAGAGAGTTATAGCTTCTGTACCTAGTGGGGCTTCAACTGGAGAGCGTGAGGCTTTGGAGTTGCGTGATGGAGATTTTAATCGTTATCAAGGTAAAGGCGTTTTAAAGGCGGTTAGCAATGTAAATACGATAATTAAGCCGGCAATAGTTGGATTAGATGTTGATCAAACTAAAATTGACAGCATTTTATTAAAGTTAGACGGAACAAAAAACAAAAGTTTTTTGGGGGCTAATGCAATGCTTGCGGTATCATTATGTACTTTAAAAGCAGGTGCCTTAGTAAATAATAAAGAATTATATGAATATGTTTCTAATGGTAAAGTGAGTATGCCTATTCCAATGATGAATATTATTAATGGCGGTAAACACGCAGATAATGGTTTGGATATCCAAGAGTTTATGATTGTACCGGTTGTTAAATCTTTTAAGGAACGTTTGCGTGCTGGCGCAGAAATATTTCATAATTTGAAAAAGCTTTTAAAGGAACGTGGATTAAATACTGGTGTTGGTGATGAAGGAGGGTTTGCTCCTAATTTAAGCAGTAATGAAGAAGCACTTATCTTAATTGTTAAAGCTATTGAAGCAAGTAATTATATTCCAGGAAAAGATGTTTATATTGCTTTAGATGTGGCGGCAACTTCGATATATGATAAAGAATCTGGTAAATATTTAATTGATAATGAATATTTAAGCGCAGATGATTTAATGCGTTATTATATAACCTTAATGAGTAAGTATCCTATTGTAAGTATCGAAGATCCTTTTTATGAAAATGATTTTGAAAGTTTAAGTGTATTTACAAGTATTGTGGGAAATAGAATAATGTTGGTTGGTGACGATTATTTTGTAACTAATAAAGTATTTTTAGATTATGCTATTAAACATAACGCTGGCAATGCTATTTTGTTAAAAGCTAATCAAATTGGAACAATTAGTGAAATGGTTGAAACTATTATGATGGCAAAACGTTTTAATTATAAGATGGTTATATCACATCGTAGCGGCGAGACTGAAGATACATTTATTGCTGATTTAGCAGTTGGTTTAAATATACCTTATATTAAGACTGGCTCTTTATCTCGTGGTGAAAGAATCGCTAAATATAATCGTTTACTTCGTATTGAAGAAAAGTTAAATAAGTAATATTTCTTGATTTTACGTTTTAATTATGGTAAATTATTTACTGAAATGGATGTGAGACTATGGAAATTGCATTATTAATAGTATCAATTTTATTAATTGCAATAGTATTATTGCAAAGTGGAAAAGCAAGCGATGCTGGTCAAATTATAACTGGTGGTAATGAAGCTTTATTTCAACATCAAAAGGAACGCGGATTTGAATTGTTGATTACAAGATTAACTATAATTTTAGGCATTATATTTTTTGTAATTTCATTTATTTTATATGTTAAATAAGAGTTGTAAAACTCTTTTTTTTTGGTATAATTTATTTATGATAAGGGGATGTCTATTGTGAATAAAGGTTTTACTTTTATGGAATTGTTGATAGTTATTGCTTTACTTGCAGTAATAGCTGTTATTATTTCAACAAATATGGTGGGATTACAAGGTAAACAAACGGAGAAAGAATATAAAAATTATGTTGATAAGTTAGAGACTGCAGCTTGTACTTATTTTGAAAAAAATGAATATGCTACTGGAAAACAAGAGTGTCGTAATAATCCTAGTTCTAATTATTGTAAGATTACGATTGATACTTTGATAAGTAAAGGTTTAATAGCTGAGGACTTATACAATCCTAAAGAAGGTAAAGATGTAATTGAATTTAAGGATGATTATGTACTGATTAGTTATACTGATGGAGAGAAAACTTGTAAGTTACAGGAGGATTAGTGATGAAAGAAGAAATATTAAAAGTTTTAGATAATGTTCATGAAGCTAAGGAAGCAATTCAAATTAATGATATGCTTGGTTTAAAAACTACTGCTGAATATCAAGAATTAGTTGCTGCATTGGAAGAACTAGTTGCAGAATATAAGGTGTTTTATACTAAAAAGAATAAATATATTTTATTAAAAAACTGTCCTTCTTTAAAAATTGGTAAATTAGCTGTTAATAAAAAAGGATTTGGCTTTGTTATTTTAGATCGTGAAGATGACTTATATATTGATAAAGATAATTTTGGTGATGCCATAGATGGTGATATTGTTTTGTGCGAGGCTTTTCCTGGAAAAGTAAATCGTGAAGGAAAAATTATCCGAGTTTTAAAAAGAGATTTTTCTAATGTTGTTGGAGAAGTAATTTTAAAAAATGATAAGTTTTATTTGAAATTAGATGATTCTAAAAAGGAAATTGATGTCTTGTTAAGAAAAGAGACTACACATTATTGTGTTGAGGGCCATAAAGTTTTGGCTAAAATTATTAAACAAGTTAATAAGCATTGTTTTATAGCGGATGTTATTAAAATTATAGGTCATAAGGATGATCCACAAGTTGATATTTTAAGTATTGCTTATAAATATGGTATTTATGAAGATTTTGGAACAGAAGTTGAGGCGGAATTAGAAAATATTCCTACTTCAGTAACTGAAAAAGAATGTATTGGTCGTAGAGATTTAACAAATGAGATGATTTTTACAATTGATGGCGATGATACTAAAGATATTGATGATGCTATTAGTTTAGAGTATGTAAATGGTATATATCGTTTAGGGGTTCATATTGCTGATGTAAGTAACTATGTTAAAGAAAATACTGCTTTAGGTGACGAAGCTTATAAACGTGGGACAAGCTCTTATTTAGCTGATACTGTTATACCGATGTTGCCACATCAATTATCAAATGGCATTTGTTCTTTAAATCCTAATGAAAAACGATTAACTATATCTTGTGTTATGGATATTAATGAGAAGGGGAATATAGTTGATTATGATATTTTCTTAAGTGTTATTAAAAGTAGGATTAAAATGACATATAAGAAAGTAAATGATATTATTGTAAGAAATAAAGTTGCTGAAGAATACAAACCATATGTTGAAACTTTAAGATTAATGAGTCATTTAGCTGATATATTAAGAAAAGAAAAGGTGGCTAGAGGATATATTGATTTTGATTTGGATGAAGCCAAAGCAATTCAAGATGAAAATGGTGTTTGTGTAGATATAGTTAAAAGGACTCGTGAAAAAGGAGAAATGTTGATCGAAGATTTTATGATTGCTGCTAATGAAACAGTAGCAAAGCATATTTATAATATGCAATTACCATTTATTTATCGTGTGCATGAAAATCCTAAACCAGAAAAAGTTGAAGA
>CALVJF010000082.1 GCA_944331885.1 uncultured Bacilli bacterium | reverse complement strand
TTGACAAACAGGGAAATATAAGATGGTATTTAACCAGTATGTATTCTCACGATGTCGAGTTTTTAGCAAATGGTCATCTATTGTTATCAAATGGCGTAGCGGGTACTTTACCACAATCTTATTCAGGCATGGTTGAAGTTGATTATTTAGGAAAAGTATATAAATATTACAACCTAAGCGGTGGTTATCATCATGAAGCCAATGAATTAAGTGATGGCTCAATAATGGTAGCTTCTTCAAACCCTCAAGCTAATCGTATGGGAGATTATGTTGTAATCCTTGACCCAAACACAGCTAAAGTAAAAGAAACTTTAGATTTATACGAAGTAGTCAAAAATATAGACCCTACATTTGCAAGTACATTAGAATATGACTGGGCTTGGAATAATAGTTTAGATTATAATGAAAAAACCAAAGATTTAATAATGTCATTAAGAGGACGCAATTCAGTTATTAGTATAAATTTTGAAACAAAAAAAATTAATTGGATATTTGGTGATATATCTAATTGGTCTTCCGCTTTTTCTGAATACATATTAACTCCAAGTGAAGGAACTCGTTATCCAAACGGACAACACTCAGCTTTCTTAACAGAAGAAGGATACTTAGGAATATTTAATAACGATTATGATATGGAAGTCGAAAAAACATTAGGACCAGAATTGTCAAATTATAAAAACAATTATTCAAGCGCTAATTTATATGAAATTGATGGTAAAACGATTTCTTCAATTTGGGAATATAATGATAATAAGTCTTTATTTAGCTTTGCTATTTCAAATTTTCAAGTTCTAGATAATGGTAATCGATTAATTGATTTTGGATGGGAATTCATAGATCAAGCTTATGAAGAAAATCGAAGTATAAGAGAATACAGCGATATAACCTATGCTAGAATTTTAGAAATAGATTCCAATAATCAAGTATTATTTGATGCGACAATTGATTATGGCCAATATCGAGTATTTAAAAATAAATTATATTCAAGTAAAACGCCAAGTCTAAATCCAACAAGATATAAAGCTCTTGATAATACAGAAGCTAGTAAAATAGAAACAATTAAAACAGAAAAAATACTAGATTCTTTAAAAATTGCTGAAAATAATACATATCAATTTAATATAACAAGATCTTCTTTCTCAATCGACATGTTTATACTAGAACAAGATGAAATCAATCTTTTATTTGTTGGCCAAGATGAGGATACATATATTGTAAAATATAAAGAATCAGGTACAAATGAAAATGCTCACATTAATATAACATTTACTGGCGACTATGCTATATATCTTCAAATTAACGGAAAATATTATAATACAGGTAAAGTTGTGAGATTTTAATAAATGAAAAAAAATAATAATAAAAATAAAAGTAATAAGAAGAATATTATTATTATCATAGTAGAAATAATAATTATAATTATAGCATTAGCTTTTATTATTTCTAACTTTGTTAATTTAGAAGATAAAAATTTGGGTAAAGAAGAAAATGAAATTAAATATTTAAGCGGTAGATATTATGTAAAAGATTATTGCCAAAATCTAGAAAATTGCCAAGCAGAAATTGGACAAATCAAAATGGATAACAAAACGTATGACTTGTCTTTAGAGATCAAAAATGATGATTATATATTAAATGCTAATGATAAAGAAATATATAATGTATCAATTACAGATATAGATTATATTGAAATAATTGAAAACTTCTATATAATTGTTCACCAAGTTCATAGCAATGGAACATACCAAACAGATATTTACAACAGTAAATTGAATTACTTCTTTCATATAATTAGTCGAAAAGTTAAGAGTAAAGATACGGATATGTGGATTGAAAATAATCATGACTTATATTATTACGACTACTCTTGCAGCAATACTGATAAAAGATACGCTGCCAAATTTTATGTAGACTTATCTCAAGATGTTAATGCACCAATTCTTCAAATAGAAACTTATGAAGATGATTATATGCCAAATTGTAATGCTTAAAAGTTTGAAAGAGATTTCAAACTTTTTTTGTGTCAACTATTTCAAAATAATGCAATAATTTATCATACATATGATATTATTTATAAAGAGAAGGTGTTATTATGCAAAAAATAGTTATATTTGGTGGTGGCAGTGGCTTATCACAAATACTAAAAGGCTTAAAATTATTTCCAGTAGAAGTAACTGCCATAGTTAGTGCAGCTGACAATGGTGGTAGTACAGGAACTTTAAGAAAAGAATTTAATATTCCGGCAGTTGGCGACATTTCTAAAGTTATGGTTGCTATGGCAGATACTAATAGAGATATAATTAAACTCTTAAATTATCGCTTTGAAGGCGAAAGTAGTTTAACAAATCACTCTATTAAAAATTTAATTTTAACAGCACTTCTTGATATTAAAGGCGACTTTACTCACGCAATTCCAGTAATGTGTAAAATGTTTAATATAAAAGGAACAATATTGCCTATTTCGGAAGATTATGCCGATTTGGTAGGAATTACCGATAAAAAACAAAAAATAATTGGTGAAGAGCAAATAACTAAATCCAAAGCTAAAGTAATAGAAGTAAAGTATGATAAAAAAGTTAAAGCAAATCCTAAAGTTTTAAAAGCTATTTCTGAAGCTGACCTTATTATTCTAAGCTCAGGTTCACTATTAACAAGTATATTGCCTAATATAATAATTCCTGAAGTAAAAAAAGCTTTAGATAATGCAAAGGCCCCAATTGCTTATATATGTAATTTAGTAACTCAACCTGGGGAAACAGATGGCTTTATGGTTAGCGATCATTTAGATTTTATAAATCAACATTTATCTAAAAAAAAGGTAGCTATAGTTATAGCTAATAATAGGCAAATTGACCAAGAATTAGCCCAAAAATATTATACAGAAGAGCAAAAAGATCCAGTAGTTCTTGATAAAGAAAATTTAAGAAAAATGGGAATTGAAATAATTGATGACTCCATATACACTATTGAAAACGGAATATTAAGACATGACTCATTAAAAACTGCTTATTTAATATTCTCCTATTTAATGAGGAATGAAAAATGACCTATACTACTTCAATTAAAGAAGAAATAGCTCACACTTCATTTAGCCCTATAGAGTCAATTTGTGAATTAGCAGCATTTATTAGATATGACGCTAAAATTTCTAAAAAGAAAATAGAATTAACAATTGAAAATGGCGCCGTTGCAAGAAGAATATATAAATTATTAAAAATATCCTTTAATATTAATGCTAAGATTATTTATCGTACTCAAAGAAAATTTCGCACTCGAAATATATATATACTAGAAATTACTCAAAATGTCGATTCTATTCTAGAGAAATTAAACATAATTAAAGAAGGTAAAAAAACTCTACCCGAAGAGTATTTCCTGGCCAGTAAAGAAGAGAAGGTTGCTTTTTTAAAAGGATTATTTCTCTCATCAGGGAGTATCAATGATCCTAAAAATAGTGGTTACCATTTAGAATTTGTAGTTAATATAAAAAGAGATGCAGAATATATTACTAAGTTATTAAGTGAATTTTCTATAATTGCCAAAATTTTAAAAAGAGGTAATCATTATATGATATATATTAAAAGCGCTGAAATGATCAGTGATCTTTTAAAACTTTTTGGAGCTATCAATTCACTATTTTATTTTGAAGATATTAGAATTTATCGTGATCACAAAAATATGGTGAATCGTTTAAATAATTGTGAAATAGCTAATCAAGAAAAAATCATCAAAACTGGCTTAAAACAAATTTCTGAAATTCAATATTTAAAAGATAACAATCTATTAGATTTATTAGATGAAAGAACAAAAGAAATTATTGAATATCGTCAGAAATATCCTGAGGTTTCTTATCAAGAATTAGCCGAGATAATTACATCTGAGACTAGTAAACCAATTGGCAAATCGGGAATAAATCACTATTTTATTAAAATAAAAAAATTGATTCAAAATCATCAATTAAAAAACAACAAATAAAGACATTAAACTATTTAATGTCTTTATTTGTTAACTCGATAATTTTATCTAGAATTTTTCCATATTTTCCAATTGCAGTTTCAAATTCATTTACTAGAAAATCTTCATTAGAAACATCTACAACTTCCATACCTTGTTTTGTAATTTTTTTACCTTTTATAGATCCCTTTCCATTTTCAAATAAATCCTTAGTCTTTTTAGCATCAACTAATACTATTCCTAAAACTTCATTTTCATCAAAATCAAAATCATCATAATTTCCTTCATAAAGATCTATATAAACATTTGCTTTAGCTCGATCGCTAAAAACACTACCATCTTTTTTGATTTTATCCATTTTCCATGTGACGATATCAACCAAGATAGCATC
>CALVJF010000081.1 GCA_944331885.1 uncultured Bacilli bacterium | reverse complement strand
AGGACATATGGCAGGAGCTAAAAATATCAAAAAATTGGCTTTGAGAATATTCTCAAGGGGAATTAAATATCTCAGTATTTTTGCTTTTTCTACCGAAAATTTTAAAAGAAGTACAGAAGAAGTTGATTATTTAATGAATTTATTTATTAAAGAGTTTAAAAAGGGATGCAAAGATTTAATAAAAAATAATGTTAAAATAGTTTTCTCAGGAAAAAAAGAACCATTAAGAGATGATGTGTGGAATGCTATGCAAGAAATAACTCAAATTACTCAAAGTAATACTGGCCCAATATTAAATATCTGTCTCAACTATGGCGGGCGCAATGAAATAATTGAAACTACGAAAAAAATAGCTACTTTAGTAAAGGAAGAAAAAATATCTATAGATGAAATTGACGAGGAATATTTTCGTCAGAACTTATTTCAAAATTTACCCGATATTGATTTAATGATTAGAACTAGTGGAGAATGTCGCATTAGCAATTTTATGCTTTATCAACTAAGCTATGCCGAAATGTTTTTTACTGATACTTATTTTCCGGCTTTTACAATTAGAGAATTTGATAAAATTTTAAATAACTATATGCATCGTTCACGCCGTTTTGGAGGTAATAAATGAAAACTAGGATTATAAGCGCAATTATTATGCTGGCAATTGTCATTTCTGCATATCTTTTAGGAGACATAATATGGGCTATGCTTGTTGGTATGGTTGGAATTATGGCTTACAAAGAAATACTTGACTTAAAAGAAAGTCACTTAAATTATCCGCCATACATTAAAATCATTGGATTATTATGCCTATTATTATTAATTTACTCTAAATTTGATGGCTACAATTTGGCATTTGGGGTTTCATATGGAGCTATAGCGGCAACAATTTTCTTACTTTTAACCCCTAGTATATTTTTAAAAAAATATACTACTAAAGAAGCTTTTTTCCTTATTGGCATTATCTTATTTTTAGGAACAATTTTCAATACTTTTATTTTATTAGAAAATATAAATAAATTAATTCCTGTATATTTAATAATAATAACTATTGTCACTGATACTTTTGCCATGATTATTGGTAATTTAATTGGTCGCCATCAATTAACACCAATATCTCCCAAAAAAACTATTGAAGGAGCATTAGGTGGCGTAATTGGTGGTACTATTGCTGCTTCATTATTTTACATCAACGTTATTAATAATTTACATCCTATACAAGTTATAATTATGACAATTACTTTAAGTATCATAGCTCAAATAGGAGATTTAATTTTTAGCAAAATTAAAAGAGAAAATAATATTAAAGACTTTTCTAATTTAATTCCGGGTCATGGAGGAATATTAGATCGCCTTGATAGTATAATATTTACAGTATTATTTTATATAATAATAATTAACATTTTTTAGGAGGAATAATAATGCTTTTAAACTTAATTTTATTAATTTTTATTTTAGGAATTTTAGTTTTTATCCACGAACTAGGGCATTTTCTATTTGCTAAAAAAAGTGGAGTTTACATATATGAATTTTCAATTGGTATGGGTCCTAAAATTAAAGGATTTGTTGGAAAAGATGGGATAAATTATTCGATTAGAGCATTACCAATTGGTGGTTATGTTCAAATGGCTGGCGAAGTTTACGAAGATGACAACCAAATACCAACCGAAAAATTTATGTGTAATCGTCCTTGGTACCAAAGAGTATTAATTCTTATTGCTGGAGTTAGTTTTAATTTTATTTTAGCTTTAGTACTATTGTTTTTCATTGCTTTAATTTGGGGTACTACCAACAACAAACCTATTGTTGGAACTGTTTTAGAGGATTCTCCAGTAGAAAAAGCTGGTATAGTTCCAGGTGATGTTATAACACATATAAACGGTAAAAGAGTTCAATCCTGGGATGAAACTCAATTACGATTAATTATAAATAGTAAAAATGACTATTATACTTTTACTGTAAAACATTCAGATGGTACAACAGAAAAATATGATATAAAACCAGAAATAACTAAAGATGAAGATGGCAATGAAACTAAAACATTTGGAGTTGGAGTTGATACTACAATTCATACCGGCTTTGTTAATGCTATAAAGTATGCCTTTACAAAATTTGCTATTGTTATTGATACAATGTGTATTACCATTGCCAACTTATTTACCGGTAACTTATCATTAAATGCTTTATCTGGCCCAGTAGGTATGTATTCAATAGTTGATCAGACAGTTTCTTTAGGAATCGCAAATGTTATTTATTTAATCGCCTTTCTCAGTATTAATTTAGGATTTGTTAATATTTTACCGTTCCCAGCTTTTGACGGTGGTCGAGTATTATTCTTAATTATAGAAAAAATTAAAGGAAGCAAAGTAGATTCTGAATTAGAAAATAAAATTCATACAGTAGGATTTATATTATTAATGATTTTAATGCTTTATATTACTGCTCAAGATATAATTCGCTTATTTTAAGAGCTACTAAGCTCTTTTTAATTGACAAAAAAATAAAACTTATTGTATTATATATCTAAGATAAAGTAGGTGACAAAATGAATAAAAACAAATTAATTTTAGAACATTGTCCTAATTTTTATAAAATTATTAATTTTGAATATTTTGAAGATGATTTGATAACAGCTAAATTATTAAAAATATACCGTCGTTTTATCTTTGACGCAGATATTTCTGATAGCGCTACTATCAATCGTGTGGAAGAAATTGATAAAGTCCTTGGTAAATATGTAGTTGATTATTCTTTTCGTAAAGAAATGAAACATAGTTTATCAAATCTTCAAATAAAAAAATCTAATAACATTTTATTAGATTTAGTCGATAACTTAATTGCAATTTTCAATCGTTATGAAGAAGGTACAACAAGACGTATTTATATATCGAGATGGATTTAAAAAATGCTGGTTTTCCAGCATTTTTTTATCTTAACATTTTTTTCGCTTCTTTTTTAACCTCTCTCTTAATTTTATTAAATAATTTATTTCTCACTTTTTTATTAAAAATAGCAACAATTATTACGACAAAAGCCAATATAATTAAGCCATAAGTAATAATTTTTTCTTTCAACTTTTCCTTTTCTAGTAGAGACTTATCTTCTTCTCCCCATATTCCTTTAGTGTTCTTTATAGCTTCTTCTTGCTTTTCTTCCAACAAACTTGTATATTTATAATCACCATATAAATAAGCAACTTTAGCATATCCTTGATTAATCAATTCTTCTTGCAAAAGATTACCATCAACAAATAGCCAACCTAAATAACGATCATATTTATCCTTTTGATCACTATTATCGTCAAATTCTAAAACTAATTCTTTCGCATTAGTAATCAGTTCACAAGTTAAATCACTTGCTTCTTGACCAAATGGTTCTTCTCCTTTCGTTGGATGCTTAGTTTCTGGAGTATCAACTGCTAGTAAACGAACTTTTATTTCTTCATTATTATAAATAAGTTCTACAGTATCACCATCGACACATTTACTAAATTCTACATCCCATTTTTCGGCAGCCATAACATTCAATGGCCAAATTAAAATAAATAACAAAAATAACTTTTTCATACTTTAATTATAGTATATAATATAAGAAAAATTAAGGAGGAATTATGCAACAAATTATTAAGGTTGACACTTTTAAACGCGAACTATATTTATATGAAGATAAAAAAATTGTCAAAAACATTTCCAACGTCGTTATTGGTAAAAACGGCATCACTACTGATAAGCGAGAAGGGGACATGTGTACCCCAATTGGCGAATACAATTTAGGAATATCTTTTGGTATTCATGATTTAAATATTACGTATCCCTATCTAAAAATTAATTCTAATTTATATTATATTGATGATTCATCTTCCCAGTTCTATAACAAGATGGTAGATGTAACTACGGTCAAAAAAGATTGGCAAAGTGCCGAACACTTAATTGACTATCCATCTCAATACGAATATGCCCTTGTCATAGAATACAACAAAAATTGTATTCCTAACCATGGTAGTGCTATTTTTCTTCATGTAGCTACTGGTAGTTATACTGCAGGCTGCATTGCCATCCCTAAAGAAGAAATGCTTAATATTTTAAAATGGTTAAAACCCCAAAATAGCCCAATCATTCAAATTCAATAAAAAACTATTGTATTAATATAAAAAATTTGTTATAATGAATTCACTTGGAAAACGGCGATGTAGCTCAGCTGGCTAGAGCGACCGGTTCATACCCGGTAGGTCGGGGGTTCGATCCCCTCCGTCGCTACCAATTTTGATTATTTTACTAGGTTTTAATCCTAGTTTTTTATTGGGAATATCTAAATAGGTATTCCCATCTTTTTTATTTTAAGAATAAATGATATAATTATCTAA
>CALVJF010000080.1 GCA_944331885.1 uncultured Bacilli bacterium | reverse complement strand
AATGGCTAGTGATTATCAATTAAGTCAGGAAGAAATTTATCAATTAATTAAGAGACAGGTAGAAGCTTAAATTTAAGCAATTACTGTCTTTTTTTTAATGCTTCTTTTTGATATAATTAAAATGGAGGGTTGATGATGAAAAAGATTAAAAAAAATAAAAAATATATAGTGTTAATTATAGGAATAATTTTTTTAGGACTAGGCTTTGTTTTTAATGAAACTAAAGTTATAAAAATATTGTTAGAATTTATAGGAATGGCAATTATAGTTGGTTATTACGCTAAAAAAAAGGTTGTTTTATTGCCTTATTATTTATTAATATGTATAGGTGGTTTATTAGCTTTGGACTATATTTTGGTAAAAAGTACTGATAGAGTGCCTGTATTTAGTTATGTAATAGAAAGTAATGAAAATGTGAAACTTTATAATGCTGTCGGTTATCGAGTTTGGGATTGTAATGGAACTTTTGTAATAGATAAATTGTATCAGCGTTCATATTTATGTGATGATGCTTATATTGAAGAGGTAGATAGTAAAGTATTTATTAGTCATGTAGTAGAAAATTTTGACGAATTAGAAAATAAATTTGTAAAAGTAAAAGGAAAGATAAGTAGCATTACAGGGATTGAGTATGTATCTATGCAATCTTATGAAGAAACTGATATTACAATGAATGGTTATGTAACTTTTGCAGATAATATAACTTTGAAATTTAAATTTAATGGTGGAAATGAAAATGTTAGTAATTACGAAGTTTATGACAATGCAATTTTAATTGGTAGAGTAGCAAAATTATATGAGGATAATAATAAATATGAAATAATTTTAGAAGATGCTAAGATAATTAAAGATGAAATTTATGATGATTTTGAAATTTCAGTTACTTCTAAAAAAGAGTGTGACAAGGATGATCAAGTTAGTTTATTAGTTAGTGAAAGTACTTATGATATTTATAGCTCATGTATGGATAAGATTGTTGTTAGATATAGTGAAGATTTAGTTTATGAATTAAGTTTCTTGCTTACTTCTGATAAATTGGAAATAGATGATATTTTAGAAAAAGCTAATAATGTTTCATATGATAAAGATAATAATGTTTTATATGAATTTGATGGATTTAATATTTTAGAATGTAACAGAGATGCTAAAAAACAATATATAATTGGTAATAGTAAACTTAATTTAGAAAGTGGTTTTTGTGCAAAATAATTATTAAAGTATAAAAGGTGGTTTAGATGTTTATACTAGGAATACTAAATATAGGGGAAACGGTAAAAGAGGCTTTTATTGGGATTTTATTGGCAATTGATGGGATTGTTTTCGGTTTTATAGATAAATTGTATCAAGCTTTTATAATATTAGCAGATGCTAGAATATTGTCAGATGATGTGGTACAGAGTATTATTAGAAAAATATCAATTGTTTTTGGTGTATTGATGTTATTTATACTATCATATTCTATTTTAATGACAATTATAAATCCGGATGGAAATGAAAAATCTAGAATGGGTGTGGGTAACATAATAAAAAATATTGTTATCTCAATAATTTTATTGGCAATTGTTCCTACTTTATTTAATTTTGCTTATAAATTTCAGAATGTTGTTTTAAAAGAGAATGTTATTGGCAAATTAATTTTACGTAATAAATTAAGTGAAGATCAATATGTTTCTTTTGAAGATATAGAAATTGTTAATGATGATGGTGAAAAAGAATTGATTCAATTGCCGACGTATTCTACTTCTTTAAACGAAGCTATTTATTCTGAAGCTGGTAAAAGTATGGCAATAACTCTTTTTAATCCTTTTTTTAGAGTTAATAAAGATTTTTCAGCCGATGAAATTAAAGTTTTAAAATCTACTTATTTTAATTCTGGGGAAATTTCTTCTTTAGTAAATTTCACTTGCTCTAATTCGCTTATTAAAGATTTTTCGTTAATAATAGGATCTTCGGCAGTAAATGCTGTTTGTATTACTAATGAAGGAATTATTAAAGAATTAGATAATCAAGGTGTTATTGATGCCTATATGTCATTAAGTGACGCTTTTAATTATACGGCAGCTTCAGGTGATTTTGGAATTTTTGGAGCGTTTTCTTCTTATGTAATTAATGGAGAAATCTCTTATACTTTTATATTATCAACGATATGTGGTTTAATAACTTTATATTTGTTATGTACTTTTTGTATTGATTTAGCAATTAGAGCAGCTAAGCTAGCTTATTTTCAGCTGATAGCACCAATACCAATATTGTTTCGTTTAATTCCTAAAGGCGTTAGTGTATTTAACCAATGGTTAAAAAAAGTCGGTGAAACTTTTGTTGAAGTTTTTATTAGAATATTGGTAATATATTTTGCGGTTTTTATAATAAGTACACTTCCTGATGCTTTTACTATATGGCTAAATAATTTAACTGAAGGATCAGCGGCCGTATCAATCCGTTTATTTGTAAATGTTGTTGTTATAATTGGACTATTAATATTTGCAAAGCAAGCACCAAAGTTCTTTTGTGAATCATTAGGAATTAGTTCTGGTAATATTCATTTAGGTATTAGAGATAAACTTGCTGATGCTAGTGTGTTTAAAGCCGGTACGGCATTGGGAGCTGGTGTACAATCAGCTGTTAGAAATTTTAATAATCAAACAGGATTTAGAAGATTTACTAGTGCTTTAGGCGGTTTTGGAGGAGCTGCAGTTAAAGGGTTTAAAGGGTCAAATGACGTTAAAACTCTTAGTGCAATGCGTAATGCTAAAAATGATGCTGTTATGAAATCAGAAGAAAAACGAATCGCCAGAAAAACAAAACGTAATTATTTAAATTCTATGACTGATGAAGATGGAAATAAAGTAGGTTATTTAAAATCTAGGTTAATTAATAATAAAGAAAATATAAAAATGTGGTCGGGAATTGGTCCAACAACTGCAGAATATGAAATGTATGATGAACTTCTAAATCGTGAGCAAGAAATAAAAAAATTTACAGAAAAATTATTTACAAAATATGATAGAAAAAGTTTTTTAACTGACATGGATGGATTATTTAGTGGTGACAATAAAGAGCTTCTTCAACAGCAGTATGATAAATATATTAAAGAATATAAAATGAGTTATAAAGAAGCAGAAGCTCAGTTAAATTCGATGAAAAGAACTGATACTTCTTCTATGACTGAGGAAGAAAAAATTACGTTAAATAGAGAGGTAAATGCTTTAGAAACAATGTTGATTCAGTTAAAAAGAAAAAGCTTAATTAAAATGGAAAATGAATTGCAAAATATTGATACTACTAATTTAAATTCTAATGAAGATTTAGTCGGTACTTTGGCTGAAGGAATGCGTTTAGGAGAATTAAAGGAATTGCAGTCGAAGTTAAATATTTTTGTAGATGAGTTTAATAAAAGTGGTATTAAAGAAGATGATAATGGAAATAAAATCGTTTTTCAGCAGGATAAAGCAGGGGATTCTAGTAATAGGATTGCTATAGCTTTGGATGCTAAGAAAGCGAGAATAGCTCGTGAACTAGAAAGAAGAAAATTAAGAGAACAAGCTTTAAGGAATAATAAAAATACAAAATAGTCTTTGATTATTTTGTATTTTTTTGTTATAATATCTGCTTGTTGAGGAGATGCATTATGAAGGAAAAAAGATATAATATTTGTTTTGCTATACTATTATTAATTTTAGGAATTGTAATTTTAGGTGAAGCCTTTAAATTATATAATTTAAGTGATTTGTTTGCTGGCTGGTGGAGTATTTTTATAATTTTATGGGGAATATTAGGAATTGGATTTAAGAAAAGTAAATATAGTTATATATTTATTATTGGCTTCGGAATAGCATTATTATTATCTAAACAAAGAGTTATTACTAATAATCAGATGTTGTTATTATTATTTAGTTTGTTTGTTATTTTATTAGGTATTAGTATTTTATGTTTAATATTTAATAAAAAAGTTAAAAATGTGGTTAATTCAGAAATCAATTCTTTTTATTCTGCTTTTTTAGGCAGTATAAGTGAAAAATTTGGAAATTCAAAATTGGAAAGTAATGATATTTGGTGTTTTTTAGGAAATGCGGATTTAGATTTTAGTAATACTAAATTAACTGAAGATATTAAAATAAATATAAATTGTATTTTAGGAGAAGTCGATATTATTTTATTAAAAAATGTTGTAGTTAATATTAATAATAGAACTATTTTAGGGAGTACAGAAAGTAGTAGAAATAAAACTACAAAACAAAGTCATTTTATTAATATTACAGGTATTTGTGTATTAGGAAGTATCGATATTAAATAGTGTGGTTTGGCCATACTTTTTTATTGTGTAAATAGATAATGTAATTTATCATATTACTGGAAAGGGTGAAGTATATGAAAGTGATTAAT
>CALVJF010000079.1 GCA_944331885.1 uncultured Bacilli bacterium | reverse complement strand
AATACCACAAATGTATCATTTAATAGATTAAATTCTTTAGGATTAAAAATAACATCAACATCGTCATTAACCGTGTTTAATTCTACTCCATATAGTACTTTAAATTTTTCTTCATCAGGTAAATCTTTATTATCCCAAACAATTGAATTATAAATATCTGGATATGCTTGCAAACAGTTATGATCCGTAACAGCAACTGCTCTATGACCTAATTTTTTAGCATATTTAATTAAAGCTTTCATTGGTACAACGCCATCCATCGTACTCATAAAAGTATGAGCATGTAATTCTACTCTTTTAACTTCCGCATCATCTTTTACAACACTATCTTTACTACCAATACTTTCCATATTACGAATAGCTAAAACTAAATCTTTAGCAAAATTATCAAATTCAATATTTCCATGTATACGATACCAATTACCTTCTTTTAAATTCTTTAATACACTCTTAAACTCATCATGATCCCTTTTAAATACTTTTGCTAAGATACTATTAGTTTTGTCACTTATTTTCAAAGTAATAATATTAATATTTTCTTTTTCTAGAGTATCAATTCCAAATACGTAAGCTTCAACTATTACATTTTTCATCTCACCCATAATTGAACTTATAGCCGTTAACTCTCCATCAATATGTTTACCAATAAAAACTGGCGTTTTTTCTTCAACTATTTCTTCAGCTTGATGATCCTTTTTTAACTCTTCTTGCATAACTAATTCTTTATCTTTATTTAATTCACTAACTATTTCAATATCATTAAAGCCCAACTTATTCATAAGATTTAATAAATTATTTATTTCTCTGTTAAACGCTTCTTCTTCTGCTTTACTAACTACTTCTACAACTAATGTATTCCCATCTATATTTATACTAGACTCACTTAATCCTGATAAAGAAGGCTTTTTAATAATTAAATTATTTAATAAAATTTTAAAAGAATTTAAAATATCATCAGTACTTATATTATTATAATTAACTATTATTTCACATTTAATAGTCCCATTTATACCAGAATTAGCACATTCTAACATATCCATAACTTTTTCACAATTAACTACATTTTCAGCTTTTAAATAAATAATAAATTTTTCTTCTTTTTTCTTAACAACAACTTTATCTACTAAAAAACTTTCTAAACCTTCAGAGTTACAATTTATACTCTTTAAAAATCTTTCTAATAAATCATTCAACTGCCTTCACCTCACAACTCTAAAGCATTACTAACTACAATTTGGTAATCATAATTTCTTCGCGTAATTTGTCCATACATCATGTATAACTTATCTTGCTTCAATAGACTTATTAAGCTATTATTTTTAGGAAAAATAACAAACTTAATTAAACCTGTTTCATCTGTCACACTTCCCAATGCCATATCTTCATTTTTCTTAGTTTTAATTTTTTTAATACTTGTAATTAATACTACCATTTTAACATATTTATCAAAATATTTAATTACATCTTGTACTTTAACAACTTCCTGAGCACTATATTTACTAGCTGGATGATTAGATATATAAAACCCATAGCAATTTAACTCATCTTGAATTATTTCTCCATCTTCATATTCATCATAAGAGACTAAAACAGGTTTTAATACTAAAGATTCATCTAAATCTTTACACAATTCTCCATAATTAATAGCATCATCTAGATTATTAATCATTGTTTTATGATTAATCATAAAACAATCCATTGCCCCTGCTTTTATCAACAATTCAATTGTCTTTTTCCCAATACCTAATTTATTTACTCTGACAATAAAATCATAGAAATCTTTATATTTACCATTGCTCAACCTTTCATTAATAATTTCATCAGCAATACTATTTCCAATACCTTTTATTACACTTAAAGGCATCATTAAATTATTGTCATTTATACCATATTCCTTAAAACTAAGATTAACATCAGGTCTTTGAATTTTAATACCATTTTTTTTAGCCTCAACTATATATTCCCTAGTTTTTAATTCACTGCCTATACTCATATTTAATAAATTAGCAATAAAAAATATTGGATAATTCCTTTTTAAATAAGCCATTTGATAACCAATTAAAGCATAAGCAACTGAATGAGCTTTATTAAATCCATAATTAGCAAATTTTAAAATAGCTGCATAAACCTCATTGGCTAAATCTTTCGTATACCCTTTTTTAATAGCTCGCTCAATAAATATCCCTTGTTCTTTTTCCATTACTTCTTTTTTCTTTTTACTCATTGCTCGACGAATGTTATCCGCCTCAGCAAATGTATATCCACCCATTTTTACTAAAACCTGCATAATTTGTTCTTGATAAATCATAATTCCATAAGTATCACTTAATATCGGCTTTAAATCTTCATGAAAATAAGTAATTTTTTCTCTTCCTTCTTTACGAGCAATAAATGTATCTATATTTTCCATTGGACCAGGACGATATAACGCAATCGCCGCCACAATATCAGAAAAACTACTAATCTTTAATTTTTTTAAAAACGCTTTCATCCCATTACTTTCAAATTGAAATATTCCCTCAGTATCAACATCTCTAAATAACTTTAAAGTACCTTCATCATCTAATGGAATTTCTCCTAAAGCTAAGTTTTCATTAGTATAATCTTTTATCAAGTCAATAACATTTTTAATAATAGTTAAATTTTTTAAAGCTAAAAAATCCATCTTTAAAAGTCCTAGATTTTCTAGATATTCCATTGTTACTCCAGTTAATGTCACTTCTCCGCTTTTATAAATAGGAATTAAATTATCTAAAGCTTCACTACTAATAACAACACCAGCTGCATGCGTGCTAACATGTCTTTTAAGTCCCTCTAATTTCATAGCAATTCGATATACATCTTTTAATTCTGAATATTTATTCACAACCATTTTAACGTTTGATATTCTTGTATTTTCTACCAAACTTTTTTTAGAATCCATTACTTTAGCTAGCTCATCTATTACTTTTAAATCCACGTTTAATATTCTACCTACATCACGTATCACTTGCTTTGCAGCCAAAGTTCCATAAGTCATTATTGCTGCCACTTTATCATGACCATACTTTTCTTTTACATAATTAATAACTTCATCTCGCTTAGTAAATTCAAAATCAATATCAATATCTGGCATTGTTACCCGTTCTGGATTTAAAAATCTTTCAAAAAGTAAGTTATATTTTAAAGGATCTATACTAGTAATACCCAAAACATAAGATACTAAACTCCCTGCAGCACTTCCCCTACCTGGGCCTACTAATATATTATGTTTTTTAGCATATTTAACATAATCATACACAATTAAAAAATAATCGACAAAGCCCATTTTAGTAATTACATCTAATTCATATTTTAATCTATCGACATATTTAACGTTTAAATTGCCATTCAATCTTTTTATTAAGCCTTTTTTTGCTAAAGCATATAAATATTCAGTTGAATCTTCAACTGGATAATGTGGAATATAACGCTTTGAATGAGGAATTTCGACATTTAACTTAGCAGCTAATTCGTTAGTTGTAAACTCATCATCATCGCTATAATCTAATACAAAATAATTTTTTTCATAGGTAACAACTTCTTCACTTTCGTTTATAGAACTTTCATTTATTAAATCTAAGTAACGTAAATATTTTGTATCTTCCTCTGTCAATGCTCGCACTTCATTTACAAAAACTATATTTTTAGTTAAAATTAAAGCATTATTTTTTTCATATTCACTACTATAACTAATATAAACTTCTTCGAAAATTTGTACCATATCATTATATAATTTATTATAAATAAAAGGCACAACACATATAACTTGATATTTATTATTTAACAAATCAACTATTGCTAAATCTCTTTCTTGAACTAAAGTATTAATTTTTAATAAAGTTTTATACCCATCATAATCCTTAGCATATAAATAAATATGCTGGTTATTTATTTCAACATCTAACCCTATAATAGGTTTTATTCCATTATTAAGACAAGTATTATAAAAATCCATCACTCCAAATAAGCGATTATCAATTAAAGCACATGCAGTGATATCATGTTTTTTCAAAAAATTAACCAAATCTTTAATCTTTACTAAACTTTGTAAAATTGAATAATCAGATTTAATTCCTAAAGGTACATACATAATATCACCACCCATCTTTCTAATTATAGCATAAAATTAGTCACTAAAATAGTTTGACTTATTAAAGAATATATAGTAAAATCTTTAAAGGAAAACGAATTAAAAGAGGAGGTCGTACAAATGGCAACAAAAGCAACAAATAAAAAACCTTTATTCGGAAATAGAAGAAGTCATGCTCTTAATGCAACAAGACATGCTCAAAAACCAAATCTCCAAAAGAAAACAATAAACGGTCAAAAAGTAGTAATTAGTGCAAGAGAAGCAAAAGCTAGTAAAAAAGTCGCTTAAAAAAT
>CALVJF010000078.1 GCA_944331885.1 uncultured Bacilli bacterium | reverse complement strand
GCAAGATTATCTTCTTTATTAATTTCTACTGTAGCTTCATAAATGTATTTTCCTTCATTAATTAAGTATTTTTCAACTAATTCTAAAGTTACTTTTTTATTACCAATATTAAGAATTGGATTTTCTGCTAATTCTTCTGTAAATCGCATTCTAAATACAAATGATGCACCATTTTTTATATAGTAATAAGTTGTATCTCCTATTTTTTCACTATATACAGGATTTTTATCAAAATCTACTGTTGAGTGCTCTCTATTAGCTGGTGTTTGATCAATTGTAAATATCTTCTTTGTTTCATGACCATATTTGTCTTTAGCAACTATAGTGTGTTTTCCTTCACCACTGATAGTTTTTGTGAATTTAAAGTTTTCATTATTGCTTCCAACTTCAAAATCATTGCGAGTGTATTCTTTATCATCAATAACTACTGATGTTAAGAATTTATCTGTAATAGTTATTGTTTTTTCTTCATTTGTAAGTTCTGAATCAACAACACCTATTATGTCTGGATTTGTTTTATCAATTGCAATCCATAAGTCTTTAGAATTACCTGCCTTATCAGTTATTGTAATATGATAAGTTGCTTCTTCTATCAATTCTGTTCCGTTTTCGATTTCGTATGTTTCACCAGGATTATTTCTGTTTTCTACAGTAATAGTCACTGGGCTTAAATTATCGTTTACTTTAACAATAGCTTTTTCATAATGTCCAGATTGTTCTAATCCATCAAATTCTGGTGCTGTTTTATCTACAGTAAATGTTATTTGTGCTTCATTAAAAGCTTTATCCATTACAGTTAAAACATATGTTCCTTCTTCTGTAATTTCATCAAGATAAGCAATTTCATTACCATTCTTAGTTAAAACTTTAGTAATTTCATTGGTATCAGATATTACTAAATTTACATTTTCTTTTGTAAATTCATTATTACCAATTCCTTCAATTCTAGGTGCTGTAGTGTCATCTAAAATATTAGCAATATTTTCTAACTTAGCAGTTAATTCGTCCTTTAATTCAGCATTATTTAATTTAGAAACTAAATCAATAATTGCTGTTTCAGTACGATAATCTTTAGCTGCTGTTAGGTCTTCTTTGTTTTTTGAAGAATCAGTTTTATCTTGTAGATTATTAACAATTGCTATAGCATTGATAGAATTTTTAATATCTGTTAATTCTGCTTCTAATTCTGCTTTTTTAGTTGCATCTGTTACTTTACCTACTAATTCTTCTGCTGTTTTGTAGTCATTTAATTCTAATGATTCTTTTGCAGCTTCTACAGCTTTTTTAGCTGCATTGTAACCATCATCTGTTATTTGTTCATCGTTAGCATTTCCTTCACCATTTTGATTGCCATTTCCAGTTTGTGTATTTGATGAATTGTTGTCGCCGTTAACAGTTAATGAATTATCTTCATCCTCTTGACTATCATTATTTGTTTCATCTTCTTGTTCAGATGAACCGCTGTTGTCATTACCTGGTGTTACTTGTTGTTGATTGTCTTTTCCAGTTGTATTTTCTTGTTCACTATCTCTTGTGAACGCAAATGAGCCGACCATTAACATTATTGCTATAACGATTGCAATAATAAGGCCTTTTTTTCTGTCCATTTTACCCATTCTCCCCTCATGCTCGTATAATATCACTAAATGTCGATTTTTGCAAGTGGTATAATATAATAAATGCGATTTGACAAAAAAATATTAACTAAATATTAAACTTAGTTAATTATTTAATGATTTTTAGACTATTTAAAGGGATAATCCTAATAAAAGTTTCGCCTAAAATAGCGTCTTTATTTACTAATCCTAGCTCTCTACTATCTGTAGAATCTTGACGATTATCTCCTAAAACAAAATACATATTTTCAGGTATTTTATCATAACCTAATTCTGTTAATTCAAAATCTTCTGTTATGACATCTTTTGATAAGTAATCTTCTTCGTATAAATTACCATTTATATATATCTGATTATTTTTAATAGAGATATTATCTCCTGGAAGACCAATTATTCTTTTGACAATATAATTAGTATCTTTAAATTGGACAGCAACTATATCGCCTCTTTCAACATCAAAGAAGCGATATTTTATTTTATTAAGAATGAGAATATCGCCATCTTTTAATTGGGGATTCATCGAAACTCCTATTACTTGTTGAAGTGAAAAGACATAATTTACTACGAGTAAAACTACTACGATAAAAATTATATAACGAATTGTATCTTTAAAAAATTCTTTTATTGTTAGTAAGTCCATTTTATTTGTCCTTTCGCATTAAGAAATTTTTATTTGTTCATCAGGAAGTAAATTTACTTCAACTTTTTTATGATTTAGTTTTTCTAATTTTCGTAATTTTACTCCACATTCATTAAACATTTTAATACTTGCTTTATTGTTATCTGAATCTTTATATTTATCGGATAAATAAATCACTTCTTTAATTCCCGATTGTATAATTGCTTTAGCACATTCATTGCAAGGAAATAAATCAACATAAATACGGGCATTTTTTAATTCACTTCTACTACCGTGATAATTTAAAATTGCATTTAATTCGGCATGACATACATATGCATATTTTGTTTCTAAAAAGGATCCTTCTCTTTGCCATGGAAATAATTCATCATCAAAACCATTAGGAGTTCCATTATATCCAATTGATAGAATCCTGTTTTCGTTATTAACTATGCATGCACCCACCTTAGTATTTGGATCTTTGCTACGACCGGCTGATAATTTGGCTATTGCAATAAAATATTCATCCCAGTTTAAATTATCTTTCATTTATCATTTCTCCCTATAATAATATAATAGCACAGCCAACAATACTTTTGCTACATAAAATATAATGAAAGGAGTAATTATGGATAATAATGTTAATATTAATGAAGACTATTTAACTGATAGTAAGGAAGAGAATTGCTTATGTACTTTTGCAAAATGTCTATTAGGTGATTGTTTTGTTGGTGCTACTGGGCCGACTGGACCGACTGGGCCACAAGGAATTACTGGTAGAACTGGTGATACTGGAGCAACGGGACCTCAAGGCGAGCAAGGGACATGTGGTTGTACTGGACCGACTGGGCCGACTGGGCCACGTGGAGCTACTGGACCTACTGGGCCTCAAGGTGTAACTGGGCCGACTGGGCCTCAGGGTGAAACTGGGCCGACTGGACCAGCAGGCGGAAATTATGATAGCTTTGCTATGGTACATGATGATACAGACAATGCTGTTGCTATGCAACAACCTATCTTATTTAGTAAAACCAATACTTCAAGTGGCATAACATACAACAATGCAACTGGAGAATTTGTTTTTCCTGACAATGGAAAATACATTGTTCATTGGTGGGCAAATGTTCGCAATTATAATAAGCAAGATTTTGATTGTAATGAAAGAAGTGCAAGTATTGAATTTCGTCAATTATGGCCTAATGACGAATTAATAGCTCACTCTTCTACTCATAATAAATTAAGTTGTTGTAATACTGGTACAATAAGCGGTAATGCAATATTTGAAGCTGTTCCTGGAGCAAGTTATAGATTTATTAATTCTTCAGGAATTGACTTGCAATTAGTTCCTAATGATTTGTATTCGGCTTGCGTATCTATTACAAGAATTAGTTAAATAAAAAAAGGATTAAGTCAATTTGACTATAATCCTTTTTGTATTGTTAAATCTTCAGGATACATTTTAGATTTTAAAACAATACAAGCATCTATGTATTGAGATACAGCTTGCATATTAGTTTTAATTGTTGGAATATAATTATTTAAGTCACCATATGGTCCTAACGGATTGCCACCCATTTTAGAAAGTTCAATTAATAACTCTCCTGGATAATTAGCTCTAATTAAATCCCCTACTCCTGTTTTATCTTTAGCTTCTAAAATACGATAAGTTGTTGTTTTATTATATTGCTCGGCAAGAGATTGATTAATAATTGCTATTTGTTCTAATGGTATATTAGGAGAAGTTTTGGTAGACAATGCTAAACTTTCATCATGTGGGTGATGATAAATCATGCCACCAGTACCATGGAAAGTTAACATTCCACAATATTTACCAGATTGATATAAGTCTTCAATCAATTCGAATAATCCTATATTCTCTGGTTCAAAGCCGAATTGATTGGCGTCAATAGTTGCAGTTCCAAGAGGTCCAGCAGTGTAATTACGAAGAGTGTTATAACGAAATGTACCATATACTTTTTCATTATTTTTTTGAGCTTCTAAAGCGCGTGTGTGATAAGGAGTATTGGCATTTAGATCTATTCCACTAGCATTAGCACGCCAGTCTAAAAAGCTTGCTTGGGGATAATAAGTTTTTTTAAATATTTTTATTACTTGTTCTTGAATTGGTAAATATTCTTTTAAGCAAGAAAAATCTGGAGATTGGAATACTTGGTGATGATGTTTACGACCATAACGATTTACTTTTTT
>CALVJF010000077.1 GCA_944331885.1 uncultured Bacilli bacterium | reverse complement strand
AGTCAAATTAGAAATTATGTTTTAGAACCTTATACACTAGTAAAAGATAATCGCTCAAATTATGAGACTTCTCAAGCTTTTAAAGTATTGGATGGAGAAATAATGCCAATTATTAAATCAGTTTTAAAAAATAAATAATAAATTAGAATAATAGAGGGAATAATATGAAAAGAAGGATTGGAAGATATTTAAAAGTAACAGTCGGTTTATTTATAGTATCATTTGCTTTTAACTTATTTCTTTTACCAAATGGGTTAGCAGCAATAGGAATTAGTGGTTTGGCCCTAATTTTTGAAGATTTATATAAAATTGACATCAGTTTATTCGTCCTAATAAGTAACCTTCTTCTTATAACCTTATCATTTTGCATTTTAGGTAAAAAAAGTACAACGTTAACAATAATAGGATCAATTTTATCCCCAATTTTTTTAAAAGTAACATTACCCTTAACCCATTTTTTTGATCTTTCCAATACTGAATTAATAGTACAAGCTTTATTTGCTGGATTAATATCCGGAATTGGTTATGGTTTAATTTTTAAACAAGGCTATACTTCTGGCGGAACCGACATTTTAGATCAAATAATAAGCAAAGTATATAAAGTACCTATAGGAACAAGCATTATTTTAGTAGATGGGTTGATTGTTATTCTAGGTGGTCTTGCTTTTGGCGTAGAAAAAATGGCTTATTCTATAATAGTTCTTTTATTAATAAGTATTTATAGTAATAAAGCTCTTATCGGTATAAATAGTAACAAGGCCTTTTACATATATACAAGAAAACCTAAAGAAGTAAAAGAATACCTAATAAAAACTATTAAAAATGATGTAACTATTTTAAAAGGTAATGGAGGATATACTAATCGAAAAGTAAAAATTCTATTAAGCGTTATGAGTAGCAATGAATACTACAGTGCTAGAAGTGGTATTTTAGCTATAGATCCCAATGCCTTCTTAATTATTAATAATTCATATGAATCAATAAATAGTAATCAAAATTTTACTACCAAATAGTTGTTATTATAATCAATAACTGATAAAATACACGGCAAAGAAGTGATAATAATGAAACAAGTATATGATATTATTGAAGAATATTTATCAGATCAAAAAACTATTGTAATTGGTTGCTCCGGCGGACCAGATTCTATGTGCTTACTACACTTATTAATAGAATACAGATATAATCATAACATTCAAATTATTTGCGCTCACGTAAATCATAATGTTCGTGATGTTGCATCCCATGAACAAGATTTTGTCAAAAAATATTGTCACAATAACAATATTATTTTTGAAACTACCACTTTAAATGAAAAAGATAATAGTGAAGCCAATTTAAGAGCCAAACGTTATCAATTCCTTTTTGAAATATTAACTAAATATAATGCTAAATACTTACTGACTGCTCATCATGGAGACGATTTAATAGAAACAATTTTAATGCGCTTAACTAGAGGCTCAAATATTTCGGGATATGGCGGTTTTAAATTGCTTTCCAATATAGAAAATTTCTACATTTTTCGCCCTCTAATTTATTTAACCAAAAATCAAATTTTAGAATACGTTAATAAATATGACATCCCCTTCGTTCTAGACAAAAGTAATGAAGACTTAAAATATACTAGAAATCGTTATCGTCATCAAGTATTACCATTCTTAAAAAAAGAAAATCCAAATGTACATCTAAAATTTCTAGAATTTAGTCAAGAAATCTACGCCTGTGATGAAATTATTAAAAACATAGTTGAAAAAGAATTTATCAAAAATTTTTCTCAAAATACATACTATTTAACTGATTTTAAAACATATCATCCACTAGTTCAAAACAAAATAATTGAAAAATATTTACATATTATTTACCAAGAAAAACTAAACTTCATCACTAAAAAACATTTAAACTTAATTATCGATATGATACACAAAAATACTAACTCACAAATAGATCTTCCAAACAATATAACGTTGATTAAGCAGTATAATCAAATAAAAGTTTTAGATAAAAATCAAACTACTTTTGAATACAAGTTAGAACTAAAAGATAAAATAGTTTTACCAAATAAGTATATGTTAGAAATAACAAATTCATGTCCATTAACTAATAATTATTGTACTAGATTAAGTTCTCAAGAAATAAAATTGCCATTATACGTTAGAAATCGAAAACCTAGCGATAAAATGCAAGTTAAAAATATGAATGGCAGTAAAAAATTACAAGACATTTATGTCGATTCTAAAATCCCATTTAATGAAAGAAATCTTCAGCCAGTGGTAGTTGATGCAAATGATACTATAGTTTGGCTTCCAGGATTAAAAAAGTCAAAATTTGATAAATCAAATAAAGAAAAGTATGATATAATAGTCAAGTACTATTTTGATAGTACAAATAAAGGAGAAAATATATGAAGAAAAACAACACCATAAAAACATCATTTCCTTATATGATATTACTAGTTATAATTTTAGGAACTTTCGTGTTTTTTAATTTAAATAAATACGAAATCCATGAACTATCAACAGGAGAATTAATAAATGAAATTCGTGAAGAAAATGTAACCGAATTGACTATTACGCCTAAAAGTAGTGATTCAGTATATTATATAACAGGAAAATTAAAAGATTATGACAAAACAGAATCTTTTACCGCACGCGTTATATCTGAACAAATGCCAATAGTAACGCAATATGCCGAAGACAATGAATTGGATTTATATGATACGAATAAAGACCCAGGAACAAGTGCCTTGTTATTGATTATCAGTAATATTTTACCATTACTATTACTAGTAGGTTTGACATATGTTCTATTTAGTAAATTGGCAGCAGGTAATAATAAATCAATGGATTTTGGCCGTAGTCGTGCTAAATTAAGTGAAGATGGTGGTCAAGTACGTTTTAAAGATGTTGCTGGATTAAAAGAAGAAAAAGAAGAAGTAGAAGAATTAATTGATTTCTTAAAGAACTCTAAAAAGTTTCAAAAACTTGGTGCTAGAATTCCTAAAGGAGTACTACTAGTTGGTCCTCCAGGAACTGGTAAAACATTACTAGCCAAAGCGGTAGCAGGCGAAGCCAACGTTCCTTTCTATTACATTAGTGGATCTGATTTTGTTGAACTATTTGTTGGTGTAGGAGCAAGCCGTGTTCGTGATATGTTTAAACAAGCAAAACAAAGTGCACCTTGCTTAATATTTATTGATGAAATTGATGCAGTAGGCCGTCAAAGAGGAACAGGACTAGGCGGTGGACATGACGAAAGAGAACAAACATTAAACCAATTATTAACTGAAATGGACGGATTTGGGGCTAATGAAGGTATAATAATTATAGCTGCTACAAATAGACCGGACGTTTTAGACCCTGCATTATTAAGACCAGGAAGATTTGATCGCCAAGTAACAGTAAGCTTACCTGATGCTAAAGAACGTGAAGCAATTCTTGAAGTTCATGCTAAAAATAAAATATTAGACGAAGGCGTTAACTTAACAAATTTAAGTCAAAGAACCCCAGGATTTAGCGGCGCAGATCTCGAGAACTTATTGAATGAAGCGGCTCTTCTTGCTGTTCGTCGTAACAAAAAATCAATAACTATGGACGAAATAGATGAAGCAACTGATCGAGTTTTACTTGGTCCAGCTAAAACATCTCGCAAAATAACTGAAAAAGAAAAACGCTTAGTAAGTATTCATGAAGCAGGTCATGCTGTATTGGGAATAAAAGTGGCAGATGCACAAGAAGTACATAAGATTACAATTATTCCCCGTGGTCAAGCAGGTGGATATACCATGATGTTACCAAAAGAAGAAAAAATAGGTATAATGACAAAAAATGAATTACTTTCTAGTATTATTGGTTTATTAGGAGGACGTGTAAGTGAAGAAATGTTCTTAGGAGAAATTACTACTGGAGCATCAGATGACTTCCGTCGTGCTACTAATATAGCCCGCAGTATGGTAACAGAATATGGAATGAGTGACTTAGGTCCGATGCAATTAGAACAAAAAAGCGAAGGAGTTTTCTTAGGACGCGACTATACAAAAACTAAGAATTTCTCTGATCAAGTAGCATTAGAGATAGATAAAGAAGTTCGTAAAATAATCGAAAATTGTTACGAAGAAGCAAAAAAGGTCTTAAAGAAAAATGAAAAACTTGTTTGGTTATTAAGCGATGCATTAATGGAAAATGAAACTCTTACAAAAGAACAAATTGAATCTTTAGTAGAAACTGGCAAAATTAATCCTGACATTGAAGAAAATACCACAGGTAACACAACATTAAAATTAAAAGAAATGGCTAAAGCTAAAGGAATAAAAAATTATACCAAAATGACAAAAGAAGAATTAGAGGAAGCATTAAAAGATGAACTTTAATTCTCTTCGTTGAATCAATCTAAAGTGCACAATTAAGTGCAATTTAAAGTTGAATGTGTATTTTTAAAAGAAAATGCACATTT
>CALVJF010000076.1 GCA_944331885.1 uncultured Bacilli bacterium | reverse complement strand
TTTACACAAACTAGCCAATTTATTTTCACAATTAGTGTACCACATTTTAACTCCTGCAACAATATCAATTATATCAACTTGCAATTTTTCACTTAATACCTCTCCATCTTCATTCTTTAAATAATAAGTTCTTTTCAATTCTCCATGATTACAAGCAAAGTTATTAAATATTATTTGCAAACTTTTACCGATTTTGGCATAGTTATTAACACCATATTCCATTTGATGACTATGAACGCTTGCTAAATAAACGATATTCCGATCAACTAAACCAGGACTATTGTAATTAGAAAGTTCAATGTTAATTTTTTCACCTTCATAATCTAATAATAAATCAACTTGTTTATCAGCATCTATTTTGGCATTTGGCAATAAATCTCTTGATTTAATAATTACTTTACCACGAATAGTAGAAAGAGGAATATCAAAATAAATTGCTAAAAAATTCTCAATAATAACCATATTATCTGGATTATTAAAAATAGAAGTAAATAAAAAATCAAAGTTTAAAGGAATAATTTCACCTGGAGCCAGCATCTGCTTTTGTTTCTGCATAATAAAACCTCCTACTAAATATGTAGAAGGCCTAGTAATTATTTCCTTTATTTAAAATTAATCAGCAATTATCTTATTTAAAATTTTCATTACCTCTTCTTTTTTACTAAATCTTTCCCCTTTAACTATTTCATCAAACTTCTTTTGATAATCATTCAGAGCACTTTGATTACTACTTTTTTCAAAGAAAACATTTAACTCAGCTTCATTAGGATTATATCCTTCTATTTTAACTCTACTCCAACAGCCAATACCTGCAATTTTTTCATATATTCTGCCGGAAATTTCTTCATCACAAGTAAATCTATCTAAGACTTTTAAAAACACTAGATCATATTCTAATAAATCTTTATTTTTATCTAGCCGATTATCAAAAATTATCCTATCTTTACCATTAATTGTTTCCACAATAACCATTTCGTCCAATAGCTTAAAAACTTTAATTAAAACTCGTTCGTAATTATACATAATATTTTTATAACTAGCATAATACATATCAAATCTTAAATCATCTAAAATTGAATAAAATTCATCTTCCTTATACATCAATAACCTCTATTTATCCATATCTTTTAATTCATATAAAAAGTTAATTGCTTCAATCGGCGTCATTCTTAAAACATCAGCTTCTCTTAATTTATCTAATATTGGATTTTTTACCTCTGGTTCGCTAAAATCAAAGCTACATTGCATTCCTTGTTCATCAGCTTTTTTATCATTACTTTCATAAAAATCCAATATTTCCTTAGCTCGTTTTAATAAACTATCAGGCATTCCCGCTAATTTAGCTACGTGAATTCCATAACTCTTATCAACTGCACCATCTACAACTTTATGTAAAAAAGTAACATTGCCATCTTTTTCAGATGCCGAAACATGAACATTTTTAATTGAATTAATTTTTTCCTCTAAAGCTGTCAACTCATGATAATGAGTTGAAAATAATACTTTACATCCAATATTTTCACTAACATATTCCAATATAGCTTGAGCTAAACTCATACCATCATAAGTAGCAGTACCTCTACCTAATTCATCAAATAGAATTAAACTTTGAGCTGTTGCATTACAAATTGCATTCTTAGCTTCCTTCATTTCAATCATAAATGTTGATTCACCACTAACTAAGTCATCACTAGCTCCAATTCTTGTAAAAATCTTATCAAAAATAGGCATTTCTACTGCTTTAGCCGGTACATAAGAACCAATTTGAGCCATTATAACTATAATTCCTAACTGACGCATATAAGTAGATTTACCACTCATATTTGGCCCAGTAATTAAAAGCGTATTAACGCCATTACTCATCCGACAATCATTAGCAACATAATCAATTTTACTAACTCTCTCTACTACTGGATGCCGTCCATCAATAATAGTTAAATCTTTCCCACTTGTTAAAGTTGGTCGTACTAGACGTAACTCACTAGCATCGACAGCTAAAGCACAAATTACATCCAGTTCACTAATTACTTTAGCAATACTTTGTAAATCAAATAATCTTTTCTTCAAAACATCTCTAATTTCATTAAACAAATTATATTCAATTTCAATAATACGTTCTTCAGCATTTAATACTAGTGCTTCTTTTTCTTTTAACAAAGGTGAAATATATCTTTCGCAATTAGCTAATGTTTGCCTACGTTCATAACCATAACTTGGATCAACTAAATGTGTTTGACCTTTAGAAATTTCAATATAATAACCAAACACTTTATTATAACCAACTTTTAAATTCTTAATACCTGTCTTTTCTCTTTCGGTATTTTCAAGCTCTGCAATAAAGTCTTTACCACCACTACGAATTGCCTTCAATTCATCTAATTCTTGATTGTAACCATCTTTAATTAAATAACCTTCCTTAATACCAACAGGAGGATTTTCATAAATAGCTTTATCTAACAACTCGTATAAATCATTAACATCTACCAATGTATAATTAAATCCTAGATTAGTAATTATTTGTCTTATACATGGCAAAACAGTTAAAGAATTTTTTAATTGTAATACATCACGGCCATTTAAATTCCCACAACTAACCTTACCACATAATCTTTCAATATCATATATTTCATATAAAGCATTTCGTAATTCATCAAGACTCATAAACTCTTCATTAAGTTTATCGATTTTATCATAACGCTCATTAAGTTTATTTATATCTTTTAAAGGCTTCAATAACCAATCTTTTAATAAACGACTGCCCATAGCAGTTTTACACTTATCCAAAAGCCATATTAATGAATTATTACGTTCTTTTAAACGTAATGTCTCTATTAATTCAAGATTTCTAATTGTATGAATATCCATTTCTAAATAATCTTCAGGACTAACAATTTCTACATTATTTATATGAGATAAATCTTTTAATTCTCTAACAACTAAATAATATAATAAATGTTTAACTCCTGTAATAACAGCCACATCTTTTAAATTACTAAATAAGTATTCATAACCACTTGCTAAATAATCCCGAGAAATACTAATATCAATATTATAATTATTCTTCAATAAATTAATTAATTCTTGATTAGTATCATCAGCTAAAATAACTTCTTTTAAACCCAACTTTAACGCTTGATTAACCGCTTTATTAAGATCATGATCTAAAGTTAAGCTATATAAATGTCCTGTACTTATATCCGCGTAAGTAATTATGTACTCATAATTAAAATCTAAAATACTCCCAATATAATTATTATCATATGCTTTAAGCATTTCTGCATCAACTATACTACCTTTACTATATACTTGAACTACTCCCCTTTTAACAACACCCTTACATTTTTTAGGATCTTCTAATTGCTCACATATAGCTACTTTATAACCTTTTTCAATTAATTTTTCAATATAAGGAGTAACGGAATGAAAAGGCACACCACACATTGGTACTCTTTCATCTAAACCAGCATTTTTACTTGTTAAAGTTAACTCTAATTCTCTTGAACAAATCAAACCATCTTCAAAAAATAATTCATAAAAATCCCCTAGACGAAAAAAAAGTAACTCTTCTTCATAATTATCCTTAATTTCCATGTATTGACGCATTCCTGGACCTAATTTACTTCTATCTACTTCATTTCTTTTCATTTTACATCACTTAATCAATTATACAAAAAAACTAAAGAACTAGCAATAAAATACCAATTAAAAAGGCTCAATAATTGAGCTTTATTTAAACAATTTAATAAACCAAATAACTAATTTTTTAGGCATTCCTTTAATATGAATAACATCTTTAGTACTACATTCTTTATCTACTATGGTAATTATCCAACTTTCTATATAACGTGGTGGAACAATATTCAAAGGAAACATATGTCTTTTAATAGCATTAGTTACCTTTTTATCAACTAAATGAGGATAAAATTTCTGATAGTTTAAGCACGCCTCCTTTGCATGTACAAATCCATGCATTTTCCATAAAGGTAACTTTTTATTTAACTGGCTACTATATTCTGGATCTAATTCTTTTAATTCTTCACTATCTACCCAAGCTTTCGGATAAAAATCATGTAATAAACCAGCTATCGCAGCAGTTCTTGAATCAGCATGTAATTTTTTAGCTAAAGCATAACTTTTCAAAGAAACTAAGCAACAATGCTCATACACTGACACTTCTCCATGATGTTTAAATTTTTTTCTTTTCAAAAATTCCTCATCATTTAAAATATCTTTAACAATTTCATACCATTCATCAAAAGTTTTAAACTTTTTTAAAAACTTTAACCTATCCATTAAATCACTACCCCAATAAATAATTTATTGCTTCTTCTAATGTTTTAACTCCTTTAATTTCAATATTTAAATCATTTTCTTTTTTTACTTCTAATGCTTCTTCTAAATTTTCCACTGGACACAAAAAGATATCAGCATCTTTTTTAGCAGCACCAATTATTTTATATT
>CALVJF010000075.1 GCA_944331885.1 uncultured Bacilli bacterium | reverse complement strand
TGTTTTCCAAAATACATTCTATATTTAGCTTTTTTACCACAAATAGCACAAACGCCATCTACCTCTTCATTCATATCGCTACATCTACTCTTTAAGCCGGTTTCTTCTTTAACTTTTTCTTCACATTCTATATTGCCACACCAATTAATTTTTATAAATCCTGGCTTTTTAGCTAGTTCTTTAAATTCAAGATAATTATCAGTTTCATAAATCATTTCATTTCTTCTTCTCAAAGCACGATCATACATTTCAAATTGCATTACATCTAGTAATTCATTAAATTTTAAACTAAAATCATTAACAGCAACTTTAACTTTCTCTAAAGTATCCCTTCGTACTAAAGTTATTTCTCCATTAGTTAAATCACGTTTCCCTATTTCAATTCTAATTGGATATCCCTTAACCTCCGCTTCCGCAAACTTATAACCTGGAGATTTATCTGAATCATCAATTACATAATCAAAATTCCCATTATCTAAATTGTTTTTAACTTTATTAACAGCATCAGTAACAATTTCATCATCACCAATTGGAATTATAATTGCTTGATAAGGAGCAATTTTAGGTGGCAACACTAACCCGTTATCATCACTATGAGTCATAATTAAACCACCTATCATTCTTGTTGAAACGCCCCAACTTGTTTGATATGGATTTTCCATTTTATTTTCTTTATTAACAAATTCAATGCCAAAAGCTTTTGCAAAATGATTACCAAAATAATGACTAGTACCATTTTGCAAAGCAACACCATCATACATCATTGCTTCTATAGAATAAGTTTCTTCTGCACCAGCAAATTTTTCTTTTTCGCTTTTACGACCTACTAAAACCGGAATAGCTAAATAATTACGTTGAAAATCTTCATACACTTTTAACATTCTTAAAGTTTCTTGACGAGCATCATCTTCCGTAGCATGCATAGTATGGCCCTCTTGCCATAATATTTCACGACTACGCAAAAAAGGCCTTGTTGTCTTTTCCCAACGGACAATTGTACACCACTGATTATATAATTTAGGCAAGTCACGATAAGAATGAATTATTTTTTTATAATGTTCACAAAATAAAACCTCACTAGTTGGACGTACACACATTCGCTCATCAAGTTTCTCACTTCCACCATAAGTCACCCAAGCTACTTCTGGAGCAAAACCTTCAACGTGTTCTTTTTCAACATTTAATAAACTCTCAGGAATAAACATTGGCATTTGTAGATTAACATGTCCTAATTTTTTAAATTCCTTATCCAAAACACTAACCATTTTTTCCCAAATAGCATAACCATAAGGACGAATAATCATACTTCCTTTAACCGAACTGTAATCAATTAAATCTGCCTTTTTAACAACATCAGTATACCATTTAGCAAAATCGACATCACGACTAGTTATTGCATCAACTTTCTTTTCCATATTATCACCTATTTCTTAAATCTTTTTTTTACTTTGGCAAGCGCATATCTTAAACTACGTCCTAAACCATTTGTTTTTAAACCTTTTAATGTCTGATAAGTACTTTCTCTTTTATTTAAATTACTTAAATAATTCATTACCACTTCTTCAACACATTTAGAATCATTAATTTCAATTCCATATTCTTTAATATATGTTTTTAACGCATCTGGCAATTCATCAAAAGCTAATAATATCTTATCTCTTTCAATTGAAATTACATCTCTTTTTATACGAGCAAATTGCTCAATAACTTGCTTATATATTTTTAAATATTCATCATAGCTTCCTTCAACAATGTTTAAGACTTTACGTGGGTTCTCAGCAATTGCCATTCTTGTATCACCAGCATAAGAAAGTCCACATAATCTAACTAACAAATCTTTAATAGTAGTTTGACTATCAGTCATTAATAATGAAACAATAATTGCACTTCGACGATTATAATCAATAATTCTTCTTACTTCATCGGTACTAATAAATTCCATAATTGTTTTTTGAAATCTACCAGTCATATAAAAACTATTCCAAGTTGATAATGCCACTTTAAAATGGTCATAATCTACTACACCGTATTTAAATACACATCCATCTTCCACGATATTACTTTGATAAGTAACACCAGTTAAACCTACTAATTTTTCTTTTTTAGAATTCTTAAAAAAAAGTCGACCAGTAAAAGAATAATCATCAGGATTTTTTTTCATATTTTCTAAATGCCATTTTTTTATATCTTCGACAATAAATATCAAATCTAATTGCACTTCTTCATTACCATTATATCCAGCTTGTTTAAAAACTCCCGAACCATATCCATATGCTGCAATAACCTTAGGTCTTTTCTCAATAAATTTTTTAATCACATCTTTATTACTCATAATTCTTCTCCTAACAAATAAAGGATGGTAGTCAAGGAGTCATATTGACGCTACCATCCTTTTATTTAACTTAATTATGCTAACGGATTTACCCGAAAATGTTTACATTTTACTCCGAGGTAGGAATTAATCAAATATTTATTATCTCACACCCAAACCGATAACTCTCTTAAAAATATTTACTATTAATTATGTCCTCATCAAAGATTTATACCAATAATTATAAACGATTATTGTTTCTTTGTCAAAAGGCTATTTACAACAACATCTAGCCTTTCTTTTTCAATAGCTAATTTTTCTTGTTCAGAAGCAACTATTTCTTTAGGCGCTTTAGCAACATAATTTTCATTGGCTAATAATTTTTCTCTACGCATAATAGATTTTTCTAATTCATCTTTTTCTTTCATTAATTTTTCTAACTCTAATAATTGATTACTACTATTATCATAATATATTACTAACTCATAGTTTTTATAACTAACAACCACTTTACCATTATAACTACTCTTTTCAACAATCTTATCTTCGATTTTTAACATCTTATTTAATAAAGAAGAATTTACATTACTAATTACTTCAAATTCATTGCTTATATTATTTTCTACTTTACGATTTCTAAATAAAGTAATTAATTCAATAATATCATCTATAATTTCTTCTTCGTTAAAGATATAATTTTTATCATATTTTGGATAATTACTAATCATAATCGAATCAGCATCTTTAAAAGGTAACATCTGATAAATTTCTTCGGTAACAAAAGGCATAAATGGATGCATTAGTTTTAAAATTCCAACTAATACATTATACAAAACACTTTTAGTAGTTACAGAGTCTAAATTAAACTTTGCAAATTCAATATAATTACTACAAAAATCTTCCCAAATAAATTTATATAATTCAGCCCCAGCCAAATTAAATTCATATTTATCCATATGTTTTATATTTTTCTTTAAAAGCTTATTATACTTAGTTAAAATCCATTTATCTTCATCTTTTAATTCTTCATATTTTACTTCTGTTAAATTATCAATATTCATTAAAACAAATCTTGCGGCATTCCATAATTTATTAATAAAATTCCAAGTAGCTGCAACCTTATCTTCATCAAATCTTAAATCAGTTCCCAAAGCTACATCAGTAACTAAATAATATCGCAATGCATCAGCACCATATTTTTCAATCATGTCCATTGGATCAATTCCATTACCTAAGCTCTTAGACATTTTACGGCCTTCTTTATCACGAATTAACCCATGAATTAAACAATCCTTAAAAGGTCTTTGCCCAGTAATCTTTTCCGCTTGAAAAACCATTCTGGCAACCCAAAAGAAAATAATATCATAAGCAGTTACCAGTACATCATTTGGAAAATAACGTTGCATATCTTCAGTATTTTCTGGCCATCCCAAAGTACTAAATGGCCATAAAGCACTACTAAACCATGTGTCTAAAACATCTTCGTCTTGTTTCCATCCTTCACCTTGAGGTGCCTCAAGTCCAACATAAACTTCTTCACCTCGATACCAAGCCGGAATTCTATGTCCCCACCATAATTGACGAGATATACACCAATCATAAGAAATTTCCATCCAATGATTTAAAATTTTTTCAAATCTTTCCGGAATAAAATTAACTTTAGCATCTTTCTTTTTTTGAGTTTCCAATACTCTAGCAGCCAACTCATCCATTTTTACAAACCATTGTTTAGATAAATATGGTTCAACAACAACACCAGTTCTTTCCGAATGCCCTACTGCATGTTCCATTTCTTCAATATTAATTAACAATCCCTTTTCTTCCAAGTCAATTAATAATTGCTTACGACATTCTTCCCTTGTCATTCCTGCATAAGCCCCAGCATTTTCATTCATTGTTGCATCTGGATTCATCACTACTACTCGCTCTAAATTATGCCTATTACCTACTTCAAAATCATTAGGATCGTGAGCGGGAGTTATTTTAACAACACCAGTTCCCATTTCTGGGTCAGCGTGCTCATCACCAACAATTGGAATTAATTTATTTACAATTGGTAAAATAACATTTTTACCTATCAATTTATTATAACGCTCATCTTCTGGATTAACAGCAACTGCAGTATCACCAAATAAAGTCTCCGGTCTAGTTGTTGCTACATC
>CALVJF010000074.1 GCA_944331885.1 uncultured Bacilli bacterium | reverse complement strand
GTACCCAAGTGATTATGGATACGCAACAAGTGGAGGAAGTACAACTAATCGTCAAGCATGTTTAAATAAAGAACTATCTAATTGGGATAGTGTAAGTGATTGTTATCAAAACGACTGGCTATATAATTCAAGTACACACCAATGGATGTTAACCCGCGTGCCGTATTCTTCCTATTCCAGCATTGTCTTCTATGTGAATTCGTCGGGCATTGTCGGCCACTACGGTGCGTGCAATGCGTATGGTGTTCGCCCGGTCGTTTATCTGAAATCAACCGTGAAGATAACAGACGGAGAAGGAACAAGTGCAAATCCTTATTTGTTAAGTATTTAAATATTAATAAAAAAGAATAATTAATAATACAACATAAAAATCTATTAATCAATTAATTTTTATATTAAAATAGACATAGGGTGATATTTAACATGAAATTAGTTAAAATTTTCATTTACTTTATATCTTTGATGTTAATCTCCACAATAATAATTTCTTTAGTAGTTAAAGATTCTTTGGGTACAGAACAAATTACAACGATTATAACTTACGCTACCAAAGAATATAAAATTCCCGATAATCTAGAAAATTTTAAAGATACATACGAATATCAAAACTTAAAAGAAGAAGTAGATAATATTAATGAATTTTTAAATAAACCGACTACCAAATTAATAATTAGCTATTTAAATTTTATTAATGAATCAAAAAATATTAATATTTTATTTATAATTTTAATAATAATTATAATTATCCAAATATTTATTTCTCGAAAAATATTAGAAATAATTATAATTAACTCTTTTAATACTTTAATTACTGGTATGTTTTTATTAATAATTCCAACAATATTTGCTAGATATCAAAGTACTCCAATATTAAATGAATTATTTATAAAATTTAAAGAATATGGTTCATACATAGTAATTATATTTGTAGCAATTATCCTCATAACATTAACAATTTCAGAAAAAATGTCTAAAAAATAAACTAGATATATTTCTAGTTTATTTTTAAAATTATTGTAGTATTAAGTGTAATTTGTTATAATTAACAAAGAGAATGAAGGGATTAATATGGAAGAAAATAAAAATATAAAAAGTGATATAACTAATCAAAATAATTCACAAAATATACCAGAAGTTACATCTTCAACTTTAAATGCCGAAAAAAAAGAAAATATTCAAAGCAACATTCAAACAGATACTACATCACAAGTAGTTAATAATGAAATAACTACTAACAATCAAGAATCAAATAACACTGCTAGTGTTAATAATACAATAAAAAATCAAGATTTAGTAATAGGGGAAATAAAACCTGAAAAAGAAGCAAGCCCAGTCATTGTGATTGTTTTATTTGCAATTCTTCTCGGATTTGCAATCGGTTTACCAGCAGTATCTGACTATGTAACAGCTTATATTAATTCCCATAAACCAATTGAGCAACCAATTGATAATAATGGAAAGCCTCAAGATTCAGAAGAAGAAACTGATGAGTCAAATTTAGTAGAACTAAATAATGACACAACTATCGAAATAGAAGGTTTAATATTTAAAACATTTACTTTTACAACTGAAAATAACTTATCATATATTAATTATCAAATAAGTCCTCAAGAAGAAACTTCTCAATTAGTAGATAATTTATATATTGAATTATTTAGTAGTGGTAATGAACTACTATCTCGTTCTAAAATATATGTTAAAGGATATGAGTTTCAAGATAACATCTTAAATCTTCAAAGTGTTGTTCCGTTAAGGGCAACAACTGAAGCTAAAAAAATAATTATTGTTTCTAAAGAAGAACAAGATATTCCAGAAATAGAATTAGAAACTGGCATTGATAACAAAGAAAAACTTGTATGTGTAAGAAATACTCACGAATTAACATATACTTTCCAAGATTATTATTTAATTGAAATTCAAGAAAAATATACTGGTATAAAAGGAACAGATATCAATGCTTATACAGACAATTTAGCTAAATACCAACGACATATCTTAGAATTGGAAAAAATTGATGGTGTATCAGCAACATTAGTAACTTCTGATACTGGATTCACGATGAATAACATAATTGATTTAGGAACTGCTAAATTAGAGAATGTTAATTATCCAAGTTATTTTAATCCATCAACATTAGCAAAAGTTGTAAAATTTGATATGGAAGCTATGGGATACAGCTGTAAATAGGTGATTGAAATGACCCAAATGTTTTACATCAATGAATTTGAAGGACCATTAGATTTATTACTTCACTTAATTAAAACTTCTAAAATGGACATTTATGAAATAAATACTAAAGAAATAATTGATCAATATTTAGAATATATTCATAAAGCCGAAAATATGAATATAGATATTGCAAGTGAATACTTAGTAATGGCTGCAGAATTAATCCATTTAAAAAGCAAATTACTAGTAAATGATAATGATGAAGAGGAATCTGAATCAGAATATAATTTTAATAGTGAAGAAGATCTTAAAAATAAATTGGCAGAATACGATAAATATAAGAATGTTACTGAAGAATTTAAATTGTTAGAACAAAAACGCAGTGAAATATATACTAAATATCCTGAAAAATTGCAAGATTATATTGATAATTCACCAATTAAATTTGGTGAATTATCAATTTTAGATTTAATGGAAGCATTTCAAAAATTTAAAGAACGCCAATTAAAAGAAAAACCACTAAATACTAAAATAACTAAAAAAGAAATTAGTATTAGTGAACGGGTAAAAAAAATTAATGAACTATTGAGTAAAAATAATAAAATAATATTTACTGATTTATTTGAAGAAATAAATAATGAATATGTTATAGCTACATTCTTAGCCATCTTGCAAATGAGTAAAAATAATGAAATAATAATTACTCAAGAAAACAACTTTCAACCAATAATTATTGAAAAGAGAGTGTAATTATGAATTTAATAGGAGTTTTGGAAGGATTATTATTTGTCGTAGGGGACGAAGGGTTAACCTTAAAACAAATATGCGACATTTTAGAAATAAATTTAGACGAAGCTAAAAAGCTTTTAAAAGAACTAAAAAATCAATATGACGATGACAAAAGAGGAATTAGAATTAGTTATTTAGGAGATGCTTTTAAGTTAACAACTAAAAAAGAGCATAAAGATTATTATCGACAATTAGTAGAAAATTCAGAAACTAATACATTAAGTCAAGCAGCTTTAGAAACTTTAGCTATAATCGCATATAATCAACCAATAACTAGGGTTGAAATAGATGAAATGCGTGGGGTTAGCACAGTTCACATGGTTAGAAGATTATTAGCAAAAGGATTGATTAAAGAAGTTGGCAAAAGCACAATGCCCGGTCGTCCTAATTTATATGGCACAACAAAAGAATTTTTAGATTATTTTGGCATGTCTTCAATTAATGATTTACCATCAATAGAATTTAATAAAGATGTTAACGATAATGAAGAAAAAGACTTATTTAAATCTATATATAAAGAGGAAAAATAAAAAATGAAAGAATATTTATTAGATGATATTTTAAAAGAAGAACAAATAATTGAAGAAAAAAATTTTACTAATCAAGCAATTAGTCAAAAAAATATTGCTTATCTAGCATTTGAAAATTGTATTTTTCAAAATTGTATTTTTCAAGAGAATATTTTTGAAAAATGTACTTTTAATAATTGCCAATTTATAAGGTGTGATTTATCTAATACCAATTTTTTAGAAAGTGGAATTCACAATTCCAAATTTCAAGATTGCAAACTTCTAGGAAGTAATATAGCTAAAAGTACAATTAAAAATGCTTTATTTATAAATAATAATCAAAATTATATACGTATATCCGATAGCAAAATAATTAATACTACGTTTGAATCATGTCAATTAGATGCAGCTGAATTAAGAAAAATATCTTTAAATAAAGTCCAAATTAAGTATTCAAGTCTTGTTAATAGTGAAGTAATTAATACAAGCTTAAAAGGGATTGATCTTACTACCAATAAAATAAGTAATTTAAATATCGATTTTCGTGACTTAAAAGGTGTCATAATGTCTTTTGAACAAGCAGTAGACATTATTTCTTTAATTGGCATAATAATTCATTAAAAAGTATTTTACTTAATTAATAATATATGATAAAATTAATAAGTAATTTGCCTATGTGGCGGAATTGGTAGACGCGCTGGACTCAAAATCCAGTGTTAGCAATAACGTGTCGGTTCGAGTCCGACCATAGGCACCAAAATGTATTAAAAATACATAATTATTATAAAAATAAACATAATAATAATGTATTTTATTAATGCCGGTTTAGTAGTAGCGTTAGAACAATTACATTGTATGTAAGAGAGGACTTGTTAAACTCAGTCAACCGGCACCATTTAATTAGTTACTAGCATTTTGCTAGTTTTTTTATATAATAAAATTAGGTGATAAATATGTATAATCTAGAAAAATATCCTTCGGTAATAAAAAAACAAGATTTATTAAAATTATTAAATTATTATCACATTCCCCCATATCCATTAAATT
>CALVJF010000073.1 GCA_944331885.1 uncultured Bacilli bacterium | reverse complement strand
CTAAATCAAAAAATGAGCAAAGAAAAATAGCATTAATATTAGAGAAAATCAAGCAAAAACAAGCACTTTTTACATAAAAATGCTTGTTTTTTTATCTATAATACTATTGCAATTAAATTATTGCTTCCTTTATTTACTATTTTAGTCACTGTATTACTTAATTTATAACGAGTATTTTCAGGCATCATTGATAATTTAGCTTGAATACCTTCTTTAACAATGACATCTAAACTTCTACCAAAAATTTCACTTTTCCATATACTTTGTGGATCAGATTCATAATCTTTCATTAAATAATTAATTAATTCTTTACTTTGTAATTCACTGCCTATTATTGGTTCAAAAGTGCTTTCAACATCTACTTTCATTAAATGAATAGAACTAGCAACAGCTTTTAACTTAACTCCATACCTACTACCTTGTTTAATAATTTCTGGAGTATCTAATTTCATATCTTTTAAAGATGGATAAACTATTCCATAACCTGTGCTCTTAGCCATTTTTAAAGCTCCTTTAATTGCATCGTATTCCTCTTTTCCATCTTTATATGAAGCAAATATCTTTAACATACCTGCTTTGGTATTTACATCAGTACCCATCATGTCTTTTAAAACTTGATTATATAATTCTTCACAACTATCTAAGTTAACATTAACCACACCAGTAGCAGTATCTACCTCACTTATATATGCTTTACTAATATATTCACTATTTTCAAAATAACTTAAAATATTATCGACATCTTTTAATTTATTAACTTTTAACACACTACTTTTAATTAAATCCAAATAATGTTTCTTTAAATAATGATCATTATTTAAAACATGTACCCATTCTGGAATACTGACGCTTATATCTAAAACCGGAAATTCATATAAAGCACTTTTCAATATTTCATAAATTTCTTTCTCATTCATTTTTTCAACACTAATTGGTAAAACAGGCACATCATACTTACCTCGTAATTCTTCAGCTAAGTTAATAGTTGTTGAATTATTAGGAGTAGCACTATTTAAAACTACAATAAAAGGTTTCCCTATTCCCTTTAATTCATTAACTACTTTTTCTTCTGCCTCTACATACTGATCTCTTTTGATTTCTCCAAAGGACCCATCAGTAGTTACCACAATTCCAATAGTTGAATGATCTTTAATAACCTTCTCTGTTCCAACTTCCGCTGCTTCTACAAACGGAATATCTTCAGCAAACCAAGGTGTTTTTACTAATCTTGGATTACCATTTTCATCTTCATATCCATTAGCACCTGGTATAACATACCCTACACAATCAATTAATTTCACATTAGTTGTAAATTCTTCAATCTTTAAAGTAGCACCATTAGAAGGGACAAATTTAGGTTCCGTAGTCATTATTGTTTTACCTTGAGCACTTTGTGGAATTTCATCTAAACATCTTTTTTTCTCATACTCATCTTCAATATTAGGAACTATTAAATTTTCAATAAATCTTTTAATAAAAGTTGATTTACCAGTTCTAACAGCTCCAACAACTCCTAAATATATTTCCCCATTTCCTCTCTTTGATATTGATTGAATAATATTATCATTTTTCAATTTAAATCCCTACCATTTCTAATTAAATTTATGCCATAAAAAAAAATATATGAAAAATATCATATATTTTCTTCAAACAACAAATTTAATTAATAGTTACATATACTCCAGGCATGTTATCATATTTAGTTACTGTATTACCATAAAAATATATAACATTTCCTAATCCAGCGCCAGATATATTATAATTTTGCGATTCAGCTAAAGTCACATTTTCTGTCGCATGCTGATAAGATCCATAAACATAAGCTGTTCCAGATGCCGTTTTTTCAAATATACAACTAGTGTATAATACATAACCATTTACATCTGAACCATTTACCAAGTTCATCGAAATACCATAACCCAAATCTCTCTTTTGGATGTTTGTTCCATTATAAGCATAACTTATGATATGTCTTACATCATTGACCCAATAACTTTGATTACCAATTTGACTATCTTCCATAACTGTCATTCCTTGACCACGAAAAGCAATTACATCAAAAGACCTCGTTGCTGGAATTATTTTCCAAGTAAGTTCCAATTCCCCTAAGTAAATATCATCACCGGAATCCCAAACCCAAATATCTAATCTTTTATAATTAGTCTCTGCATAATTATAAGGCGTAATTAAAGAATTATTAACTTCATCAACATTATTATATTCTTCTTCAGTAATTATTTCATGTAAACTGACCCCATTAATATTTGTTGTTTTAATATAACTAGTATCACTAGCTACCAATTCCATTTCTTGACCATTTATCACTTTTGCATTTGCCAAGTTAGGAATTAACAATATTAAAAATAAAAATACTACTTTTTTCAATTTTCTATCATTTCAATAAATCTAAAATACTATTAAGTAATTTTAATAATAACAACTCTTCTTCATCAACACTTTTTATTGAAAAATCATCATAATTATAATTTCGTATTCCTACTTTATTATTCACAATTCTCATCGTATTTTCTGAAAAGTTATAATAAATTTTAATATCATTTTTATTTATATTAATAGTTAAATTATTTGATACATGTACCATAATTTCCACATCATCAACATTTTTTACAAAACAATCTTCTTCTAAATTATCATCTTCAGCACATATTTCAAAATCATCATTTAATAATTTTTCTTGAATAGTTTTACGTTTACGAAAACTATTAACACTATCACTAACATTTAAACTATCTTTACTGCTTTCTTTTAATTCTAATATTTTATTATTTGCAAACTCCAAAGTTGTCTCTAATTTATGTGTTTCTTTAACAATTTTCCCTTCTTCATTTATATATCTAATATCAATATATAGATTATCTTTTAGTAACCTAGCATATCTATCCGTAAAATATTCATCATATCCATCGGTTTCATATATATAAACTGGTGATACATAAATGCCATCATAAATTATTAATTCATCATTATTTTCTTCATCTTTAACATATATCTTTGTTCTAAACTCATTATTCTCTAATTTTTCTTCACCAATATATTTCAAATCCGTTAGTTGAAAAACATTTTTCATATTTGACTTCATAAAAAAACCATCATTCATCCAGAAATTTTCACTATCAAGTTTTATCCTATAAACCCTAATTGAATTAAAAGAAGTAATAAAATACCAACCCAAACAAACTAGTATAATAGCTAATATTGCTGAAATAACAATTAATCTAATTGTTTTCATAAACTTTTTCTTATTATAATAAAGTGTTCTTAAAGTTACTTCATCGGTATTAGATTTATTGAAATTCTCTCCTTCCATAAATTCTCCGGCTAATAATTCTGTAACACTTACACCTAAAGCAGAAGCAAGCGGATACAATAATCCAACATCAGGTAGACCATTGCCAGTTTCCCATTTACTAATTGCTTTATTGGTTACATTTATGGATTTAGCCAACTCCACTTGAGTAAGTCCTTTACTCTTTCTTAATTTGGTGATAAAATTGCCAACTTTAATCGAATCCATTTAAACTGCCTCACTTCTATAATAATTGTACCATTCTCATAAGTTTCTGTACACAATTTTACCTTAATAATAAACCCCAAATAATGTTTTTTTAACATCTATTGTAATAGCAGTTGGATTATAAATACATTTCAAAAATTCATTCATATTTTTATAATCACAATTTTCATTGCTATTCATTATTACTACCTCCTTCCTTTCACCACACTTCTTAATAACGCTTTTGCATCAACCACCTCTCTTCATTTAAAGAACTTCACACCAATAGCGAACTCCTTTATCATAACCCAATCATAAATTAAAAAGCATAAAAAAAGCAATCTACAAGTCGTAGAATACTTTAAAAAATTCCCACTATATTTCCATTTTCATCAATATCAATTTTTTCGTAATTAGGAATTTTTGGCAAACCAGGCATTGTGATAATATTTCCTAAATAAATTGTAATAAATCCTGCTCCGTTATATAACTTGACATCTTTTACAGTCACTTCATAACCTGTTGGTCTTCCTAATTTATCCTTATCATCTGATAAAGAATATTGTGTTTTTGCCACACATATAGGTAATTTATTTAAATGATTTTTTTCTATTATCTCAATTTCTTTTAAAGCTTTATCACTATATTTAATACTACCAGCACCATATATATTACAAACAACTTTTTCAATTTTTTCTTTTATACTCTCTTCAACACTATATAATTCAAATTTTCTTGTTTCTTTATTAACTATATCACAAACTTTATTTGCTAAATTAACCGCCCCTTTACCACCATCAATATATGCAGTACTAATTGCGACATTAATATTCTGTTTTTCGCAATACCTTTTAACATAGTTTAATTCTTCAATTGAATCATTACTATATTTATTAATACACACTATTAAATTATCTGTATACTTTCTTAAATTATCAATATGTGCTTGTAAATTAACAATTCCTTTTCCCAAAGCTTCAATATTAGCATTATTATAATCTTCACAATTTCCATTATATTTTAAAGCTTTCATTGTTACTACTAAAACAATA
>CALVJF010000072.1 GCA_944331885.1 uncultured Bacilli bacterium | reverse complement strand
TTGAACTCTCGCGCCAGTTACCCGACCTACACCCTTAGCAGGGGCGCCTCTTCAGCCTCTTGAGTACTGCTCCATAAGCCATAAATACATTTTACTATAAAATATTAAATATAGCAACTAAAAAATATTCTATTTGTTATTTTCAACCAAAAATAAATTTTTATACAATAAAAAAAGACTTAATAGTCTTTTAATTTAACACTGCATTTTTTATATTTTCCATAAATGTATTCATGATAGTCAAATAATTATCATTATTTTTTCGCTGATTCTCATCTAAAACAGTCATCATATCAACTGTTATTAATTCGGCATCACATTCGTTAACGAATTCTTTTAAGTCTTCGTTTAACTCTTGATCATCACGAACAAATATATATTTATAGTCATCATTTTCAAATTTTTCTTTAAGGTTAGTTAAAACTGTTTCTTCATCACTTAAATCAATAACATTAAAACCATAACCTTCTAAAAATTTAAAAACAGAATCACTTACAACAATAGTATTTTTATCATTTTCTTTAGCAGAAGCAGCAACACTTCTCAATTCTGCATCTAGCAAAGATAATTTTTCTTCTAAAACTTTAAAATTATCTTCAATTTCTTCTTTAATTAATTTATTTTTTATAAATTCCTGTAAATTATTTTTAACATTGGTTGCTAACATTAAAAAATTATTAGGGGAAAGCCACAATTCTTCGACGCTATTACTATATTTTAATCCATATGACACATCGATAATCTGCAAATCTTCATTTTTATTTAAAAAATCACGTGCCACTTGTTTTTCGTTAGTTAGACCATTATATACAAAAATTGCTGCATTACTATAATCATTAATTTGTTTTTCAGTTAACTCATAAGTGTTAACATCAACTTCATCTGGATAAATAGAGTAAATTTGCGAATTTTCGCCATATAATTGATCAGTAATAAATTCTACAGGATACACTGTTGTATAAATATTTACATCTTCCAAATCATCTCTTTTAAAACAACCGCTAATTGCTAAACATATAACCACCATTAAAACAATTTTAAAACTATTTTTCATCAATATCCTTCTTTCCTGGTACTAAATCAATGCCACTGCCTCCTAAAGGATTACATCTTGCTATTCTTTTAATTCCTAAATACAATCCTTTAAATGTTCCATGAACATATAGTGCTTCTATCATATAATTAGAACATGTAGGATAAAATCTACACAATCCGTGCGACGCCAAAGGAGTCATTTGATAGAGTTTAACTATGGCAATTAAAACATATTTCATTAATACCCACCTATAGTAATTTTACTATAAAAACAACTATTTGTAAAATAAGATTAACAGAAAAAGAAATATTTGTTATAATTAAAAAGGTGAGAAACATGAAGTTTTTAGATAAATACAATATCAAAATTAAAAATAAAGAGTTATTAATAACCGCGTTAACTCATAGTTCATATTCTAATGAACATAACTGTGAGAATTATGAACGCTTAGAGTTTCTAGGCGATGCAGTTTTAAGTGCAGTAACCAGCGCTTATTTATACAGTAGCGAAAAATCATCGGAAGGGGAAATGAGTAAAAAACGTGCTAAATTTGTTTGTGAAAGCGCCTTGTATGAATACTCCCGTCAAATAGGATCTATACCATATATTAGAGTTGGAAAAGGACAAAAAAGTAATATTAATAAAACAATAGTTGCTGATACTTTCGAAGCAATTATTGGCGTTATCTTTCTAGATCAAGGTTTTGTTACAGCTGAAAAATTTATTTATGAAGTTGTAGTACCATATATTAAAAAAGATTATCATTTCCTAGATGATTATAAATCCGCTCTTCAAGAAATGGTTCAAACTAATAAAAAGTCTTTAGAATATCGCTTAATTAATGAAAACGGCCCAGCTCATAACAAAACTTTTGAAGTGGAAGTAGTAATTGACGGCATTACTTATGGTAAAGGAATAGGTAAAACAAAAAAAGAAGCAGAGCAGCATGCAGCTTATGATGCTTTCCAAAAACAAGCCAAATAGGTGTTACATAAATGTATTTAAAAAATATCAAAGCCCATGGATTTAAATCCTTCGCTGATAAGATAGATTTAGAAATTACCAAAGGAATAACCGCCATAGTAGGGCCAAATGGCTCAGGAAAAAGTAATGTAGTAGATGCTGTTCGCTGGGTTCTAGGAGAGCAATCTATCAAAGCTCTTAGAGGTAATAATGGTATGACTGACGTTATTTTTTCAGGAAGTGATTCACGCCAAAGTCAAAATCGAGCAGTAGTATCCCTAACTTTTGATAATTCCGATCATTATTTAAATAGTGAATTTAACGAGATAGAGATAAAAAGAGTAGTATATCGTACAGGAGAAAATGATTATTATTTGAACAATACAAAAGTTCGTTTAAAAGATATAACTGATTTATTCATTGACAGTGGTGCAGGGAAAGAATCATTTAACATTATATCCCAAGGAGCAGTTGGCAACGTTATCAATAACAAACCAGAAGAACGAAGAACAATTTTTGAAGAAGCAGCAGGCGTTTTAAAATATAAAAAACGCAAAGAAGAAAGTTTAAAAAAACTCGATAAGACTAAAGAAAATATTAGTAAAATTCAATTAGTAATTGACGAATTAATTAAAACTCTCGAACCTTTAAAAGAGCAAAATAAACTTGCTAAGCAATATTTACAATTAAAAGAGGATTTAGAAACTACCGAAGTATCTCTTATAGTTAAAGACATTAAAGATTTAAATGTTAATTACCAACAGCATCAAAATCAAGTAGATTTATTAAAAGAGCAAATTGATAAACTTTCTAATATTTCTGCAACTGAACAAAGCAATATCGAAAAAAATAAATTAAAATCTCTAAAATTAGATGATGAAATAAGTAAAATAAATGAAGAATTATTAGCATTAAGCGAAGAGATAACTAGTTTAGAAACGCAAAAGAATATTCTCTATGAGCGTCAAAAATATCAATCGGAAGATTCCGTATTAACGCAGAATATTTTATATACCAAAGAGCAAATTTCTAAGATACAAAACCAAATTAAAACCATTGAAAAAGACAAACAATATTATTCTCAAAAACTTCAACAAACTATCGTCAATCAAAATCAATTGTTAATGGAAATTGAGAATTTTCAAAAAACAAAATTAGAGATTACAAACGAAATGAATACAAATAATAAAAATATTCAATCTTGTCAAAATTTAATAAGTATAAATAAGTCCAATATTGAAAATAATTCTCGCCTTCCTCATGCGGTTAAAAACATAATTACTAATAATCGGTTATCAGGAATACATAATACTATAGGTAATTTAATTAGCATCCCATCTGAATACAATAATGCAATTGATATTGCCTTAGGCAATAATGCTAATACGATTGTTGTTGATGATACTGAAAGTGCTAAAAAAGCTATAGAATATCTTAAAAAGAATTCTTTAGGTAGAGCGACATTTTTTCCAATGAATATTATAAAATCAAAAAAAATTCTCCCAGAAATATTACAAAAAATTGAAAATATAAAAGGATTTATAGGAATAGCTAGCAATTTAATTAAATTTGATCAAAAATATCGAAACATAATTGAAAACCAATTAGGAAATATTATTGTAGTTAATACTATTGATGATCTAAATAATATTGCTAGAGAAATAAACTATCAATATCGAGTTGTTACTCTAAGTGGAGAAATACAATACACTGGTGGTGCCATCAGTGGTGGAACTAGCAACATAATCAGCTCTATTAAAGAAAAACATCTTTTAGAAAAAAACGAAGAACAACTACTTGATTTAGAGACAATAAAGACTAAATTAGAGCAAAAAATGCAAGATAACGAAAATAAACTACAAGTTTTACTAAAAGAAAAAGATGATAATAATAGTAAAATGATTACTTATAAAGAACAAACTGCTCAAAAAGAAATAAGCATTAATGATTGTAAATCAGAATTAACTAAATTAAATAGTGAATTAGTTAACGTTGAAAGTCAATTAAATCATACTATTGATAACACTTTAAATGACATAATCGAAAACTTATCTCAAAAAATAGCTTTAAAAAATCAAAAAACAAATTTTTTACACCAGCTTAAAGATGAAAAAAATGAACTATTTAATCAAATAAATGATTTAGAAAATATAGTTCGCCAAAAAAATAATAAATACAACCAACAACAGCAAGAATTAAAGCAAAAAGAAATTGAACTAAATAAGATAGATAACAGGCTAGACAATTTGTTATTAACACTTAATGAAAATTACGCCATGACTTTCGAAAAAGCCGAACAATTATTTCCTAATTATGAAAATGTTAATGAAACAGATCGAATAAAAGTAATAGACCTAAAAAACTCTATATCAAAATTAGGAATGGTTAATTTAGGTGCCCCAGCAGAATACGAACGAATCAATACTCGTTATGAATTTTTAATAAGTCAACAAGAAGATTTAACCAAATCTAGCGAAGAATTAATGTCACTAATTACAGAAATGGATACAATTATGGTTGAAAAATTTCAAAAGACATTTACTAAAATTCAAGAAGAATTTAGCACCGTGTTTAAACAACTATTTAAAGGGGGAAAAGG
>CALVJF010000071.1 GCA_944331885.1 uncultured Bacilli bacterium | reverse complement strand
TAGTTCTTTGCTTTCTTTTTTTTCTTTGCTTGTGTTATTTGTGCTACTTGGTATTATGTTTGCTATGCTTTGTTTTATGTAGTCTATTAGTCCTATGTTTTGTTTTATTTCTTGTTGGTATATTATTAGTTGTTGTTCTATATCCTATTATTGATGCAAATTTTTTGTATTATAAGAGAGTTTCCAATAGAATAGAAATTTTAGAAAATGTTAGTAAAATTGACGAAAATAAAATTAATAAAAATGATAAGCTAAAAAAAGAATACAATTCTATAATTGAAGAAATATCAGAAAAAGAAAATAATTATTTAAATAATATTTTTGTAAATGAAACATCTTTTAAAAATAAAACAATAAAATTTTTCTCAGCAGCATGGCTATTTATCATAGTAGGATTAATCCTACCATTTACTAAAGATAAAATTAAAAATAAAAGAACTTGGACAAATTTTTTTGGTGGTATGTTATGCATAGGAGTAGGTTGCTTATTTGGATATTTTGGACTTAAAATACCTACAATTATTAATATTATAGTAAATATAATTTTATATCAAATTATTATGGTTTATTTAGCTTATACTATAGCTACTTCAGGAAATAAATTAAAGTAAAATGCAGTATACGATGAACGAGCTAATCACGTGGTGGAGATGGTGCTGAAGTAATTTATGCTTTAAGGAATAATGATTCTTTATCGAAAAAAATAGCTAATGAATTAGAAACTGAAGGTCAAAATGTAAGAAAGTATTATCAAAGAAGATTACCAAGTGATCCAAGTAAAGATTATTATTTTATAATGCGTGATACTCCAAATACCCAAGCAATAATCGTTGAGTATGGTTTTCTAGATAGTACTGGTGATGATGTTAATCAATTAAAAAATAATTGGGAAAAGTATGCTGAAGCTGTTGTTAGAGCATTAGCATCTTATGTAGGTGCAAAATATGTTCCTCTTGCTGGTAGTGGTTACTACGTTGTTAAAAAAGGGGATTCATTATGGAGTATTGCGAAGGCTAACGGAACAAGTGTAGAAGCTATCAAAGAATTAAATAATTTACCTCGTAATATGTTAAGTGTTGGGCAAACATTAAAAATTCCAGGAAATGAAGAAGTGCAAGAACCTATTGGAGAATATACAAATTATGAAGTTAAAGCAGGAGATTCGTTATATAGTATTGCTAATAAATATGGTGTAACTGTTAATGAATTAATAAATTATAATAAATTATCATCAACCCTATTACAAGTAGGTCAAATTATTAAAATTCCTAATATTATATCTAATACTTATGAAGTTAAAGCAGGAGATACTTTATATGGTATTGCAAATAAATATGGAATATCTGTTGATGAATTGAAGAAAGCAAATAATTTAAGCAATAGTAATTTAAGTATTGGTCAAAAACTTATTATTCCAAGTATAGAAACAGAAAATAGTGGTTATGTTGTAGTAGCGGGAGATAATTTATATAATATAGCTAAAAAATATAATACAACAGTGGCAGCAATAAAGAAATTGAATAATTTGAGTAGTGATAATTTAAGTATTGGGCAAGTTTTAAAAATACCGGGAAAGAGTGAATATATTACTTATACTGTTAAAGCAGGTGATAATTTATATAGAATAGCTCAAACTTATAAGACGACAGTAAGTGAAATAATAAAATTAAATAATTTAACAACTAGTAATTTGGCTATAGGTCAAACATTGTTGTTACCAGATTAGAAAGAATATTCTTTCTTTTTTGTTGTAAAAATTTGTAAATTTATTAATTATTTTTGAAAAGTATAGCATAATTTTATTTTATAATTAAAGATATGGAGGTATTTATGAGAAGAGTAGGAACTGTAGTTCGAGGTATAAGAACACCTATAATAAAAGAAAATGATAATTTAGCGCAAATAGTTGTTGATTCTTTATTAGCAGCACAAGAAAGTGAAGGATTTAGTTTTCGCGATAGGGATGTTGTTGCTATTACTGAAGCAGTAGTAGGTATTAGTGAAGGAAATTATGTAACTGTTGATGATATAGCCAAAGATATGGCAAATAAATTTCCTTCTAAAAAAATAGGAATTGTTTATCCTATTTTAAGTCGTAATAGATTTTCAATGATTTTAAAAGGTATTGCTAGAGGAATGGATAAAATAACTATGTTATTAAGTTTTCCAGCCGATGAAGTTGGTAATGGAATTTTAGATGAAGATATATTAGAAAGTAGTAAGTACAATTTAGCAAGTGTTATTTCTGAAAAGGAGTATGAAGAAGTTTTTGGGGATTATCTTCATCCATTTACTGGAATTAATATGGTAGATTTTTATCGTAATTTAGTACAAAGTGAAAATTGTGAAATAGAGTTTGTTTTTGCTAATGATCCTAAAGAAATATTAAATTATTGTAGCGATGTATTAACTTGTGACATTCATACAAGATTTAAAACTAAAAAGTTGATCGAAAATGCAGGGGCACATAAAGTTTTAGGACTTTATGAAATAATGAATAAACCTCTTAATAATAGTGGGTTTAATCCTGATTATGGTTTGTTAGGATCAAATAAATCAACTGAGGAGCGATTGAAATTATTTCCCAAAACTGGTAATGAATTAGTTAAAAAAATTCAGGAAATGTTGAAAGAAAAAACTGGTAAAATTATTGAAGTTATGGTATATGGGGATGGTGCTTTTAAGGATCCAGTTGGACATATTTGGGAGTTAGCTGATCCGGTTGTTTCGCCAGCTTATACTAGTGGTTTGGAAGGAACACCTAATGAGTTAAAATTAAAATATATTTCTGATAATAAGTTTGCGGATTTGAAGGGCGAAGAATTAAAAGAAGCCATAAAAAGTGAAATTAAAGCTAAAAATAGTAATTTAAAAGGGAACATGTTATCGCAAGGAACTACGCCTAGAAGAATTACAGATTTAATAGGATCTTTATGTGACTTAACTAGTGGTAGTGGCGATAAGGGAACGCCGGTTGTATATATTCAAGGATATTTTGATAATTTAGCTGATGATTAAAAAGCTCCACGCTAAGTGGAGCTTTATTTTACATTCGAAATCCCGGATTTTCATCGTTAAATATTTTACTAATAGATTGACTATTTGTGTGCCAGCCATTTTTTAATAAATCTTGGATAGTAGCAGGAGTTATTGCGTTAAATCCTAATTCATTAGAGTAGCGATAATATAGATTTAAGTCTTTAAAAGCATATATTGAAATTAGGTTAAATTCATTAGCATTTTGATAAGATAAATTATATTGGCTTAACTCTCTTAAATCTTCTGGTTTTAAAATTTTCGTAAGCAAAGTATAAACATATCTGGTGGCTTCATGGCATCCAGGGAATGTTTTAAATAGTTCTTCTTTAGCTCTTCTAATTTTATAATCTACTATTTCAGCTTGTGTTTTACCGCTGAAGTCAATGCTTTCAATTTTTTCTTTAAACTCTTCTATATAATCATCAGTGTATTTTTCAATTATAAATCCTAATTTTTTATCCATTTCGGCACATTCTTTTAAGGAAATAATATCATAATCGCCATTAGCATTGCTTGAATAACCAAATTCTTTTGTTTTCATACCAGCTTGAATATTAGCTAGGTCTAAGGTTAAATCTAGTAAAATTTTTAAACCATCAGAAAATTCTACTTCAGTAGCTACATGTTCTCTATTAAAATGGCGTCCTTCTATTGTTCTAGCCACTACTTTAGCTTTGCAATTAGGTAAAATACCATTAATTAAAATAGATAAAATTTCACTAATCTGATAGCATGTTTTATATCTACTTATTTGGTTGCTATCATAATCTACTTTTTCGTCAATTACTCTTTCATCTACTATTATTCGGTAATCATAACTAAATATTTTTCCCAATTCTATATAAATATATCTTATTTTTTCTAAGTCGGTTAAATCTTCGGGAATAGAAGACATAATAAAATTGATTGAAGGAATTATATTTGTACCAACTGTTAAATTTATAAAAATCACATCCTGATTTTTATTATAGTTGTTTTTAAAAATATGTCAATTTAATAAATTTCTGCACAAACTCCCGGATCTGGTTTATAAAAACAATGTCCTTTGTATTTACCGGAGTAATTTTGATCATACCAAGTTGATTTACAAGAGGTGCCGCTGGCTGGAGCATAGAACCATAGGGCATGAGTTGCTGGATGATAGTATTCACCATTAATGACTCTTTTGGCTAAATTCTTTTCGGTTGTTGTTGGAGTTGATTGAAATAACGAACTATTAGTGCCAACAAATTGATTTGGTTGGTAGATGGCATCTGTAATGGAGCGGATATTTTTAAAAGTTAAGCAATTAGCTAAAACTCGATTAATAACTACATTACCAACCATTAGCATTCCTAAATTTCCTTCTGCTAAAGCTTCAGCACGCATTATACGCGCAAGTAAATCTAGTTCTTTTGTAGTATATTTGACTATCATATATTTAAATCACCTATCATATTTTATGATTAACTCTTTACTTTTATTTGATAAATAGTTATAATGTATTTATGAATTTTTAGGGGATTAGTTAAATGGTATAATAATGGTCTCCAAAACCACTGTTGGGAGTTCGATTCTCTCATCCCCTGCCATT
>CALVJF010000070.1 GCA_944331885.1 uncultured Bacilli bacterium | reverse complement strand
TTAAGTTATGGTAATATGTGGAGTTTAGATAATTTTAAACCTTATTTAAATTGTGATTTTGGGGCAATAATAAAAGGTGCAATTATTTTCTTTGTTAATACAATTGCCCCAAGCATTTTGCTGTTAAATTATAATAATAAAGGAAATTTTAAATATCATATTATTGGATATTTAATTGGCGTATGTACGGTATTAATTACAATAGTAATGATTATTGGAATATTAGGATTTCCTTTAGCTGATTTATTTCGTTATCCAGAATATATGATTTTAAAGAAAGTTAGTTTTTTAAATTTTATTGAAAATGTAGAAAATATTTTAACAATAAGCTTAATATTTGATAGTATTGTAGTAGGAGTTTTAGCTACTAAGTTAATAAGAGATATTATTAATTCGTGGGTTAAGAGTGAGAAATTTATTAAAATTTGGGATGGTTTATTTTTAATTATTATGGCGTTAATAAGTACAGGTATATTTAATGAAAATTATGCTAATACTCTTTTGTTATATAAGTATGAATATTTAGTTTTATTAGGCTTAATAAGTAGTTTAATAATAATTATTTTATTTAAATTAAAAAAGTCTTGATTAGATTTCTCCATCAAGACTAAAACTTTTAGCATCAGTTATTGTAACATCTACTATTTGACCGATTAAATCTTTTGAACCTTTAACGTTAACTAATTTCATGGTATCGGTGTATCCAAATACTTTATTTGGGTCTTTTTTATTAATTCCTTCTATTAAAACTGGAACTTTTTTATTGAGATATTTTTCGTTATTTAAACGAGAATATTTATTAACTATTTCATTAAGTTTGGCTAAACGTTGTTCTTTTTCGGCTAAAGAAATAGTGTCAACCATTTTAGCGGCAGGTGTTCCTTCTCTTGGGGAATAAATAAATGTGAAAGCTCCATCAAATTGGCATTTGTTAACTACTTTTAGAGTTTCGTTAAAATCTTCTTCTGTTTCGTTAGGAAATCCAACTATAATATCTGTGGTAACCGCAACATTAGGAATTTGCTCCTTTATTTTATGAAATAATTCTAAATATTCTTTTTGTGTATAACGACGTCCCATTAGTTTCAGAATACGATCACTACCGGATTGAAGTGGTAAGTGAATATAAGGCATAATATTTTCATATTTAGCGATTGTGGCAATCATTTCGTCAGTAAAGTCCCAAGGATGAGAAGTTACAAAGCGAACACGAGCGATACCTGTTTTACTTACTGCTTCTAATAATTCTGCAAATGATAATTCATCGGGTAATTCTTTACCATAAGCGTTAACATTTTGACCTAATAAAGTTACTTCTTGATAGCCTTTAGCTACTAATTCCTTAACTTCTTTAATTATTTCACTACTCTTACGACTTCTTTGTTTACCTCTAGTATAAGGAACTATACAATATGTACAAAATTTATCACAACCATATTGAATATTAACCCAAGCTTTATATTGAGATTCTCTAGTATAAGGAATATTTTCAAATACTTTACCTTCGTAACTATAAACATTTATTTCTTGTTGATGTTTATTTTCGAGGATTAATTGTTGTAATTCATGAATATTATGAGTACCAAAGATTATATCAATATAAGGATGATGTTCTTTTATTTCGGCAATAACACTTTCTTCTTGAGCCATACAACCACATAGTCCGATTAGTAATTCTGGTTTTTCGCGTTTTAAATGTTTACAACGGCCGAGAAAACCAAATACTTTATCGTGAGCATTTTCACGAATAGCACAAGTGTTTAAAATAACAATGTCGGCATCTTCTAGTTTAGTTGTTTTGGTAAATCCTAAAGATTCCAAACGGGCTGCAATTTCTTCGGAGTCATGAACATTCATTTGGCAGCCATATGTTTTTAAATAGTATTTTTTATTACTAAATTCTTGAGAATTTTTGTTATCTAGATAAACATATTCAACTTCATTTTTGGTACGAATTCGAGCTTCTTTTAAATTTGGTAAATGCATAATAAGTCACTTCTTTCTTTTGACATTATAACAAAAATAATGCTTATTTTAAAGCATTATCTCTTTAAGACAAGTTTCATAACTTCGCCATACATTTCTTCGTGAATATCATCTACGGAGCGTAGCTCTCCTTGAGCATCCATGCAATCAATCATTTTAAAGCCCATGCGATCAGCAACTATTTGACTAGCGTTATGAACGCGACGAAGATATTCAGTATCTAATTCGTGAATGTCTTTGCTCATATTATTTTTATGGGCATTTTCAGCTATATTGCGAGCCTTTAATAATTCGAGATTTTTAGAAAATTCAAGATATGGCATGAGGACTAAATCCGGTTTAGGAATTTCTAAAGTTCCATATTCTATATCACATATCCAATCAATTAAACTATAAATTTCCTCTACCGATTCAGCTTTAGTTGATTGAAATAAAATATTAGAAGTAGTATAACGATCAGCGATTAAAGTTACTTCAGGATCAGCAAGCGCTTCTTTAACTTCAGGATTAGTTTTAAAATAATGAAATCGATCCATAGCATAGCAAAGTGACGCTTGTTTGGGTGAAACTGATTCGGCAGTTTTACCATAATTACCGCTTAAATATTCGCGAACGAAGTATGATGATGTTTCACTGTATTGAGGAAAGCTAGTTATAAATAATGCATGATTTTCTTTTTGAAGACGAGCTTTGATAAGTCGGCTTTGGGTATTTTTCCCAGAGCCGTCTATTCCTTCAATAACGATTAATTTTCCCATATAAACCCTCCTGTTAAACAATTTTCGAAATAATAGTAACTACTATATCGATTAAAAAGATAATTAAAACTATTAAACTTATTTTTTTGATTTTTGAATCAGAAAATTTTGATAAGAATTTTTCAAATAATGGTTGCAATAAATATATTACACCACCGATACCAAATCTATTTCTATGACTTAAATCAATGCGAGCTTGGAAATTGTATTTATAATCTGCATATGTTTGCCATGGCCAACTACCAAGTGTAAATTCGCATAAATAAGAAGCAATTAATTCAATAGTTGTTGCAATAAACATGCAGGCAATAAAAATTAAAGGGATCATTATTATTTTTTGCTTAATTGTTTTATTTTTTAGAAAGCGGTTTAAGCAAAAAATAAAAGCTAAAGCTCCTACGCCGTATACTGGACAATAAGGGCCAAATAAGACACCTCGATTAGAGAATCCCCATTGATAAATAACTACTTCGAGAAATACTTCATAAACCCAACCAATAATGGCATACATCATAAAGTATAAATAATATTTACTTAAATTTTCTTTGGACATAATATTACTCCTTATTTGGCTTTAAAGTTAATTTGGCAACTTCTGCTTGTATTTTTGGTAATGAACTTTCGGAATTAGTGAAATGGATTAATTCATTTAAATTTCGTTCGTATGCAGGTGGTTTACTAAAATAGTAAATATGAAGAGAACTATCGGCTATATTTTCTGTTATTGTTTGGGATAATTTTTCATTTCCATATAAGCTAGATAATAAAATATACGGGGCATTTTGATTATGTAAACGATATCTAGTTCTTTGGCTTTGAAGTAGATGCAAAATATAGGGATAATTTTGGGGATATTTTATAGCGGCAGTTACTAATACTTCTGTAGCTATTATCAAACTTTCATGATTAGTAAAAGGGCTTGAGAAAATAGTCTCTTTTATTTCTTGACGAGTTTTTGGCTCTTTAACTTTACTTATTAAATTACTTAAGTAATTAGTTATAAAATTATGTAAATCTTGATTAAAATAGTAACTACCCTCACCTTTTGTTTGCCAATCACCATATTCCTTAATTATAAATTCTATATCTTTTTGAGTATCTATTTGATGAGAAATTTCGCCTTCTAAAGGAGGGATTTTTTCTAGTATAAAGCAAGGATATTTCCCTGATATTAAATTTACTAAAAATTTGCCACTTAATTTTATTTTTCTCATCAAAACCGCTCCTAAATTAATATTACTACATTATCTTTACTTAAACAATAAAATTGTGTTTCTTATTAATTTAAAACATAGAATTATTTGAAATAATGCTTAATTTTACTATTTACAGGTATAATCTTGTAACTCTAAGACCCCTTTTAATTCACCATATGTTATTTCTTGACCTATATCAATACCAATAAAACTATTGTTTGTATCTTCTGTAACTAACCTAATTCCATTACTTAAAACTGTTACTTTCATATATGGTTTACTTGACCTTACATTAGCAGCTATGTCTCGTAATTGGCTTTTGTATTCATCTGGGAATATCATATCTACAGTGAATTTCATACTTGAAACTTTATCTTCATTTACTCTTATTACTAGCGTAGAATGAGATTTAATATCACCATTTTCGCCACTTGCAGTACAAGTTAAAGTTTGAGTGTTACCACAACCGGTAAATATAAATAAAAAAGTAATAAGTAATAATATCTTTTTCATAATTCACCTACTTATCAATTTCACTTAAAATTTTATCAGCATCCATAGCACCAATTAATGTGGATGTTACTTTACCGCTTTCAAAAATCATTAATGTTGGAGTTCCTTCAATTGGATATTTTTTGATTATTTCTTCACATTCTTCAGAATCAACATTTAATGTAGCTACTTTAATGTCTTTCTTATTTTTAGCACTCTAGCTTAGCTCTGT
>CALVJF010000069.1 GCA_944331885.1 uncultured Bacilli bacterium | reverse complement strand
AACCAATGAAAATGAAAGATTATATTAATCAACTAGATAAAATACTAAATTCTTTAGAAGCTAATGTTTTAAATAATGCTGGAAGTATTAGCCATAAGAAAGCATTAGAAAAGGCAAAATTAGAATACGAAAAATATCAAATAAAGGAACTAAGTCCAATTGAAAAAGAATATTTAAATTCAATTAATAAAATTAATAAGATTGCAGAAAAATTAAACAATAATTAATTATAAATAATAGACATTATACCTATTTTTTTTGTGTATTATGACATAGTCAGTTATAAACAAACATGTAAAAAGAACTATTCATAATATACAAACAAGTCATATTGAGAGTTTATGCTTTCTAAAATTATTACATTAATATAAATATCAATAAATAATTAGTAAAATTCGATAAAAATTATCAAAGTTTAAATATAGGAGGAAATAATATGTTAAGATTAACCAAGTTTAAAAATATATCCAAACAAGATTTAGATAAAATTGTTAATAAACACTATACTCATTGGAAACAATTTAGTGACGAAATGGACTTAGAAGATACTATATATAAATTTAAAAAACTTTACACTAACGATAAAGTATTACCCATAGGATATGCTTGTTATGATGAAAATACATTAATTGGCTTTTGTACATTAAGAACTGAATCATTAAAAAAATGATTTTTCATTTCTCCAGTTAGTAGAGAAAGATGATGGCAGTTATGGTAAAATGTATTATAAAGATTTAACAAAATAAATTCATAATAAAATTTATATAAAATGTAGATAATTAGAAACTTTATTATTGAATATGCTACTTAAATATATACATAGTTAGAAAGGAAATCAATATGTACTCACTATTACTAATAATAGATTTACAACAAGCCTTTATAAATGAAAATACTAAAAATTTACCAAATAAAATAATAGAATTAATAAATAGTAAAAAATACGATAAAATAGTTTTTACTCGTTTTATAAATCAAGAAAATAGCATCTACATTAAAAGAATAGGGTGGCATGGCTGTTTACAAGCAAATGACCAAAAAATAGTTATTCCTACAAATAATAACATTATAATTGACAAAACAACTTATTCTGCTAGCAATCCAGAATTTTTAAGCTATCTTCAACAAAATAATATCAAGGACATTTATTTATGCGGAATAGATACAGAGTGTTGTGTATTAAAAACGGCTTTTGATTTATTTGAGTTAGGATATAATGTATACGTCCTTAGCCAATACTGTAAGTGTATGTATGGTGAAGATAATAATAGACATGCCTTAGATATCTTAAGAAGAAATATTGGCTCAAAATATATTATTTAATTTGGAGGATTTATGTCAAAATATCAAATAATAACATTATGTGGTTCGATAAAATATAAAAAAGAATTTTTCCAAGTCCAAAATCAATTAACATTAGCTGGCAACATAGTTTTAATGCCATGTTTTTTTTACTGATGAATCAATTTGTATTGATAAGGCATTGAAAAATATGCTAGATGCCATGCATCGTCAAAGAATTTACTTATCCGATGAAGTATTTATAATAAATGTTGATAATTATATTGAAAAAAAAAAAAAAAAAGAGATAGAATATGCTCAATCTCTTGGTAAAATTATTTAGAAAATAAAGGAGAAAAATAAAATGGCAGAAAAAATATCATTCCAAAAAATCACTTTGCAAAATTTAGAACTAGCTTGTCAAATTCAAAATGCTATCTTTCCCGAAGAAGACGGTCGCCAAAATTTTATTGAGCAAATTAATAATGATCCTTATCGTAAAGAACAAGATTATTACATAGTTTATGCTGACTCTAATCCCGTCGGTGTAACAGGCATATATTCATACCATGAATATCCTATAGATGCGTGGTTAGGTTGGTTTGGCATCCTTGAAGAATATCGTCATCACAATTATGGCGGAATAGCTCTGGATAAAACTATAGATTTAGCTAAACAAAAAGGTTACTCTAACTTTCGTTTATATACTGACGAATACGCTAAATCAGCCCATAAGTTATATGAATCCCGCGGATTAATTAAAGAACTATATGATAATCCAGATGATCAAGATAATTTTATACCAGCTAAAATATATATTTACTCTCGTAGTTTAACTTCTAAACCTATTACAAAATGGAATAATAAAGTTTTAGGCTTAAAAGAGCAATCAAATAAAGAACATAATGTTCAAGGATTTATAATGCAATACCAATTATCACAGGCTAAGAGTAATGATATTTCTAAAATAAAAGAATATAAACTAGCTACCATTATTTATGCCAATACAAATATATCTTTCGAAGATAAAGAAAAGATTATCAATTATGTAAATGAAAATATTCCCAAACAAATAAGTAATTATCAAAAAATTTTAATAAACGAAAAAACAATTGGCTGTCTATTAGTTACACCATATAAAGAAGGAGTTCTTCTAGATGAGATATACTTAGAAAAAAAATATCGTGGGCATTATATAGGGACAAAAATTATTACTAATATCTGTAGTCAAAATAACAAAGTATACTTATGGGTATATAAAACGAATAAAAAAGCCATTAACCTATATCAAAAATTAAATTTTCAAATTATCGATGAAACTGCTACTAGATTTTTTATGCTACATACCAAAAAGGGAAAAAATCTATAATTGCAACCGCAATTTTACAAAAAACAACCCAAAAGTGGTAGAACGCAACCAGTAGAAATTCTATAATGTCCTTACAAAGGAGGAATTTAGATGAATAATAATTTATCTAATAATTTAAAAAAAATCAGAAAAGAACATCATTTATCTCAAGAACAACTTGCCGATGAATTAGGAGTTTCAAGACAAGCAATTTCTAAATGGGAATCAGGAACCGCTTACCCAGAAATGGAAAAAATTTTGCAAATATGCAAAAAATTCAATTTAAATATTAATGATTTATTAAACAATAATATTAGTGAAGTAAAATCAGAGCAAGACTCTAAAAATAGTTTAAACAAATTTATTGATGATTTTTTATTTTATATTACTAAGTCAGTCAAAATGTTTAGCAGCTTCAATTTCAAAACCAAGATTAAGTGTATTATTGAGCAAATGGTTGTATTTTTAATTTTATTATGTATTTTCGCAATTTTAGGCTTAACTCTTAGTCAAATATTTAGAAATTTAATAAGCTTTATCCCAATAGACAATCGTAATATATTTATATCTATTTTTGAAACTATCTATTATATATTAGCATTAATATTTGGAATCGTTATTTTTTTCCACATTTTTAAAATTCGTTATTTAGATTATTATGAAATAGTAAATGAAGAAAAAAATATTGAAAAGAAAGAACCAGAAGAGACATCAGATTTAACGTTGTCGGAAGATAACAAATCTCGAATTATTATTAGAGATCCTCAACATAGTGAATATCGTTTTATAAAAGGAATGATGAAGATATTTATTGGTTGTGTAAAATTATTCTCTCTAATATTTATCTTATGTGCAGCATTTACTTTATTAACTTTTGTAATATTAATAGTCTGCTCATTTGCTATAATTAAAACAGGGCTTTTCTTTATAGGAATATTTTTAAGTTTAATAGGAGTAATTGGTATAAATGTAATAATTTTGTTAATATTACTCAACTTTGTTTTTAATAGAAAAAATAAGAAATCAAGAATAATCTTTTGTACTATATTTAATTTGATTATAACAGGTATTGGTATTGGATTAATTTGCATAAGTATTTTAGATTTTAAAACCATCGATATGAATCAACCAGAATTCATTAAAACCAATAAATTTGAATTATCAATGAAAGATAATTTAGTAATTCAAGACTATTATAATGTAAAATATGTTGAAAAAGATATCGATAATATTATAATCGAATATAAAATAAATAAATATTTTAATTTACAATATAATTTAATAGGTAATAACAATTTTATAGTACTTAATATTTGGCCAAAATTAGAAAGCCCAATAGATGTAATAAATTCTTCTATTGCACATTTGAATAAAAAAGAACTATTAACGGCCGATGAAGATATTATTTCTTTAACAATTTATACTTCAGCCGAAAATATAGAACAAATTCTAAATAATAATTCTAATTATAATAACTATTATCAGGAAATAGAATATTACCAAGAACAACTAAATCAATATCAAGAACAAAATGAACAATTAGAAATTGAAAACTATGAATTAAAAAATACTATTGAAGAATACCAATCAATTATTGATAATTATCAATCTAACTCAGAGATGAATTAATTAAATTCATCTTTTTTATGTTATTATATAAATAAAGGAGTAAATAAAATGTTTGAAGAATTAAAAAAATTAGTAATTAATTGTAGACATTGTCAAGAAAAGTTTAGCTTTGAACCACATCCAGTTTTTTGGGGGCATGAAAATTCTAAAATTGTTCAAATAAGTCAAGCTCCATCTAATACTGTTCATAATAGCTTAAAACCATTTACAGATATGAGTGGTAAAACCTTAAAGTATGATTGGTATCAAATAACTGATGAGGAATTCTACAACCAAGATAATTTCTATATTGGGGCCTTAGCTCATTGTTACCCCGGCAAAGATAAAAATGGCAATGACAAACAGCCACCTAAATGTTGCTTTCAAAAATGGGTAAAAAAAGAATTAGAACTGGTAAATAATAAAATATATATAATAATTGGTTCTAAAGCAGCCAAAACCTTTTTCCCTAA
>CALVJF010000068.1 GCA_944331885.1 uncultured Bacilli bacterium | reverse complement strand
CATAGCCTTCATTAAATAAAGGACGAATTTCTTCTAGTATTTCTTTAGTAATTAATGTTCCTTCTTTAACAATTACTTCGTTATCTTTTTTTATGTCTTCAGCAATTGTGCATCCTAATAAACGGTCAAGGATATTTAATTTTTTATTAAATTTATAACGACCTACTTTAGCTAAGTCATAACGGAATTTATCAAAAAAGCGAGTAATAAGTTGGTTTTTAGCACTATCTAGTGTTGCTGGTTCACCAGGTCTTAATTTTTCATAAATTTCGATTAATGCTTCATCCGTATTTTTAGTACTATCTTTTTCCAAAGTATTTAGAATGTATTGATTTTCTCCAAAAGTAGCAATTATATCTTCATTATTAGATAATCCTAATGCTCTTAAGAAAGTAGTAATAGTTACCTTTCTTGTTCGATCAATACGTACATATAAAACGTCACGAGCGTCTAACTCATATTCTAGCCAAGTTCCTTTGTTAGGAATTACTTCGCCAGAAATAATATGACGACCATTCTTATCTATTTCTTGTTTAAAATAGATAGATGGACTTCTTACTAATTGAGATACGATTACACGTTCTGCTCCATTAATGATGAAAGTACCTGCATCAGTCATTAACGGCATATCGCCTAGAAAGATTTCTTGCTCTTTAACCTCTCCTGTTTCATGAATGAATACTCTTGCTTGAACTTTTAATGGTGCTGCATAGTTTACCATACGTTCTTTTGCTTCTTTGACAGAGTATCTTGGCGCATCAAAATAATAATCACCAAATTCTAGTGAAATATTACCTGTGAAACTTTCAACTGGAAATAAATCTTCAAAAATTTCCTTAATTCCTTCTTCTAAAAACCATTGATATGATTTTTTTTGAATTTCTAGTAAATCTGTTAATGCTAAGGTGTTTTTAATTTTAGAGAAAGTTCTTCTTTCTCTATGGTCACCAAATTTTTCAACTTTGTATGCCACGCGTTTCACCCCTATACCTAAATTTTTTTAAGCGTTGTTTTTGACAAAAAACAATACGTCACCAATTTATAATTTTAAGTCACAATCGCCCTTTTGTCAACGTTTTTTGGCTTTTACAATATAAAAGCCCTTACTTTTTTCTATTATTTCACATATATAGTTTTCACTAATATGTTTAATAGCACTTTTAACTCCTTGATCTTTTCTAATTACAAACCATAATTCGCCATCTTTATTTAGATGTTCTTTGGCATTTTGTAAAATATTATAAACCACTTCTTTTCCAGCACGAATTGGAGGGTTTGTAACAATTAAATCGTATTTGTCGTTTATATTTTCATAAATATTACTTAAAATTGTTTGAGCATCAACTTGATTAGTTATAATATTTTTTTCAGCTAAATGAATTGCTCTTTTATTTATGTCACATAGTGTGGCGCGAGCATTCAGCACTTTGGCTAATACTATTCCTAATAAACCGTAGCCGCAGCCAACATCTAATAAATTTTGATAATTTGGTTTAGTTTTTAATAACGTTTCAATTAATAATCTACTACCATAGTCGATTTTGTCTTTAGAGAAAACACCATTATCACTAATGAAAATAAAATCATAATTTTGATAACGATAGTTTATTTTGCGTAATTCACTTTTTAAATTGGGGTTATTAGTAAAATAATGTTCCAAAAAATCACCATTTCTTTTTAAGACGATTAATATATTCAATGATACATTATTATCTTTATCATGTCAAGATTTTGATTAAAAAAAGGCACTTTTTTGACAAAAAAATAAAGCAATTGCTTGCTTTATATAGTAGTAATTTCAGAACTAAAATTACCATCGATAAAAATTGGAATAATTTTGCCATCATAAGTTTCGGCTTCAATCGTTAAATCTTCAGTTCCAATCATAAAGTCAACATGAGTCTTACTAGTGTTTAAACCAATCTTATCTTTTTCTTCATCGGTCAATTCAACACTACCTTCATAGCATTCAGTAAATCCTGATCCAAACGCTAAATGACAGGATGCATTTTCATCTAAAAGAGTTGTGTAAAATAAAGTTTCCTGATTACGAATTGGAGAATTATATGGGACTAGTGCTGCTTCTCCTAAGTATTCAGCGTTCTTGACACTATGAATTATTTCTTTAAGAACTTCTTCGTTCTTAGCAGCATGAATCTCTATTATTTTGCCATCTTTAAAAGTCAAAGAGAAATCTTCAATTGTTACACCTGATGCTAGTAAAGGCATTGAACTATATACTATTCCATTTACTTGATATTTATTAGGTGAAGTAAATACTTCTTCAGAAGGAAAGTTAACTAAGACATCTTTGCCATTATCTAAGTGAGATAAACCACTACACCAACGAGATTGTTTAGACAATCCAATAACTAAATCGGTTCCCTTACTATTAGTATAGTGTAAACTTTTTATTTTTAAGGCATTTAATTTATCACATATTTGACTAGTAGTTGTTAATTTTTTTTCTAAAGCTTTTATTGGATCAGGTTGATTTACTTGGCAGATAGAAAATATTGTTTCCCATAATTTTCTTAATGGTTCTACTTCATTGGGATATACAACTTTTGCCCAACTCATAGTTGGTACCATAGCAATACACCATGCTAACAAATTATGATCACGGCAATCTTCAAAAACTAGACTAGTATCAGCAGCTAAAAGGCGAACATCTGCTAGTATTTTAGAATCAATGTCTTCCATTAATCCTGGATGTTCTGTTGCTAGTGATAAAAAAGCTGCATTTTTTTTAGCATAGTCATTAAACATTTCTTTATTAAAATAGGGATGATTTTTTAATTTAGATAAGGGAATGCTTTTAAGCATTGTATGTTTGATATTAGCGTCAGTAATATTAAAAGCAATATCTTCTACTCCTAACTTACACGCTTCTTCAACAATTATTTCGATAAATTCATAAGCTTCAATCGGTGCAGTAATTAGTAATGGTTGGCCAGCTTGAATTTTCAAGCAATCCTTTAATATTAATTCAGCATATTTAATTTGGTTTTCTTTCATACATTTCTCTCCTATTCATTTATCATTATGTATTGATAATTATTTTGATATTCAATTTTAAGCAAATTTTTATCTATTAAATATTTAAGATAGGCTTTTAAGGTACTCATAAGTAATAGATATTGTGTTGCATTTAACTGTATTTGATAATTGTCGCATATTTTTTTTAATAGTTCAGTGATAGTTAAAGGAGTTGTTAAAAGTTCAACAATTAATTTAGTATTGGTTAAAACATTTTGGCTATTAACTTTTATTAAATCTAATAAGTCTGTTTCTAATGTTCCATGAGCCAATAAATAGTAATCGCATTTAATATTGCTTAATTTTTCAAGTGTTGCTAAGTAGTTGGTAAGATCATATATATAATTAATATGATATTTGTTAATTAGTTCTTTGGAGTTTAAAGAATCGGCAACAAATAAAACATTATCAGGGGTTTTTATGCCAATCATACCTTCTGTATGGCCGCATAAATCAATCTTTTCTAAAAATTCTGGTATTTGAGATATTATGTTTTCTCGTGGTGTGATTTCAGCTTTTAAAAACTTATTTAAATTATTTTTAAAAGGAATTCCACCGCTAAGAAGATTAGCTTCTAGTTCGTTATTAAATAAATAAATTTGTTCACAGGGAGGAATATAAACTTGACAATTTGTTTTTTTAATTAAATAAGCGTTTCCTCCTATATGATCAGCATGATAATGGGTATTTATAATTAATTTGAGATGCCAATTATTTTGATTAATAATTTGCATAATTTTGCGAGCGACTGATTCATCACTGCCACTATCTATTAAATAAATTTCTCCGTTATCATTATATATTCCTATATTTGTTGGACAGGCAATATAATAAGTATTACCTTTAATGTGTTTTAATTCGTACATATAATCACCAAATTTATTTTACCATATTATCCTTTTTCCTCCAATGATAAATACTATAAACGTTAATTAATAAGTATATTAAAGAAATAATAAACATCATGGTAGAATTAGGAACTTCTGTGATAAAGTTTATACTCCAAATTGCTAAATCAAATATATTATTAATTAGCCATAACCATAATGCCTCTTCATAGCGAAGTATTAACAGAATAATACTGCAGATATTTAAAGCATTAGAAGCTGCGTCTAATAATGGTAGCTGTTGATAAGGGAAAGCATTTAAAATAATGGTAAGAATGATTGTTAAAACAATACTGAAGCTAATAATCAAATTTATACTAAGGCGATTAAAATTTTTAATTACTTGATTATTAAGTTCATTTTTTTGCCAATTAAAGTAACCTAATAATTGAAATGGAAGGTATAGAAATAAAGACAAAATAAATATGCCATATAAATGATGTTCATATGATATATAACTATTTATTAAGTAAAAAATTGCTCCATATAGGTAATTTATTTTTTTTCCTAAACTTGTATAATAAGCATTGAAAATTCCTGATAATAGTGCTGAAAATCCCCAAAAATAGTCTTTAGTTATAATTGCACAACTTAATGAAAAGACAATAATGAAAAAAGGAATCATTTTTTTAAACATAAAAAATCACCTAATATAATAGATGATAAAATAATATTTAAGCGCTTATAAAATAAAAACGTAACTTTTAAAAGTTACGTTAAATTCAATTGGTAGCGACGGAGGGGATCGAACCCCCGACCTACCGGGTATGAACCGGTCGCTCTAGCCAGCTGAGCTACATC
>CALVJF010000067.1 GCA_944331885.1 uncultured Bacilli bacterium | reverse complement strand
CATCAAATACAGCATTTTTCACCTTACAATTCTTTTCATTAAGGTGTTTACAATCTCTAAATTCACACTGATAATTATTAAATTCTTTAAAACAATGTTGTAAGTCTTCAATATTTACATCATTAAAATCTAGTGCTGAAAAACCGGGCGTATCTGCTATTAAACACTTACCAATTTTAAATAGCTCCACATGTCTAGTAGTATGCTTACCCCTTCCTAAAGCGGTAGAAATATCTTGCGTTTTTAAGTTTAAATGTTTATCCAATGAATTTAGAAGAGTACTTTTACCAGCACCAGTCTGTCCCGTCAAAACTACCACTTTGTTTTTCAATAAACGTTTAATTTTCCATTTTTCAGTATTAAAGACCACTTTTATTCCTAATTTAGTATAATATTTCTTTAAGTTCTTAATCTCCTTTAATTCAGAACTTTTCAATAAATCTAATTTTGTAAAACAGATAATAGGTTCTATTTTACTTAAGTAAACATTACATAACAATTTATCTAACAAATAAAGTGACAAATCAGGACTTTTACAACTTGTAATTATTAAAGCAACGTCTACATTAGCAATTACAGGTCTTTTAAGTTCATTTTTTCTCTCTTTAATATTTAAAATATAATTATTTACTTCATCTATTTCACATTCATCACCAACTAAAGGAGTAAGTTTATCATTCCTAAACTTACCCCTTGCATGACAATCATAAAGCTGATTATTAGCTTCCACTGTATATAGATTACTAACTATTTTTACAATTTTACCTTCCATATTAACACAATCCGTCTTCACATAATCCCGGCTCCTCACCAGAAGAATCTCCACCTTCCGGTGCTTTAGCAACCTCGATAGTTAACGTTCCCCCTTCAGTAACAATATATTTACCCGCTTCACGATTTTGTTTAATTATTGTACCATCTGCATACTCGTCAGTAATTACTTCTTTAACTGTTAAATTAACTCCATATTTTTCGCAATATTCTTCTACATCTTCACGTGTATAACTTCCATCCGTAAAATCAGGATATTTAATAACCACATTCGGAATATAAAGTTTAACTGTATCCCCAGGACCTAATTTAGTTCCCTCTTCCGGCTCTTGTTTAATTATTTCATTATCCTCATATTTTTCCATATCTTCTTCGTCAATATCAATTTTCTCTAACATTACCGAAATATCATATGCTGCAAGCATTCCTTTTGCGGTTAAATAATTTGTACCAACTAAATTTTCCATTACATAGCCGTCACTATCTCCAGTTGAAACATAAATTACTATCTCTGTTCCTTTAGTACGCTTAGTTCCAGCACTAGGATTGGTTTTAATGACATTTCCTTCGGCAATTTCTTCACTACTTTGCTCTTTTTGTTCATCGGCAATTATAAATCCTTCATCCTGTAAAATTCTAATTGCTTCAGATAAAGGTTTGTCAGTAACATCTGGAACCTTTATTTCTTTTTGTGTCGTAATCACAGGTAATAATAAAACTATTGAAGTAATTATTACGACTAAACCAGTAAAAATAGCAGCTAAAATAATTATTAATTTATTTTGTTGTTTCAAGTCACTTTCGGTTATTTGCTTTGCAATAACCTCTTCACTTCCTTCTTCTTTAACGTCTTTAGTAAACTCTTGCATAGCCTTTTTAGTTTGTTTACTATCATCATTTTCAAACTCAGGATATTTAAATTCATATTTTGGTTCATTAGCCCTTGAGTCATCTAAACAAGTTTTCAAATCATCATACATTTCACGAGCATCATTATAACGATTTTTAGGATTTTTAGCAGTTGCTTTAATTATTATATTCTCCACACTTTGTGGTAAATTAGGTAATTCTTCTCTAATACTTGGAAGAGGCTCTTTTAAGTGTTTTAAAGCAATTTCAACTGCATTATCACCACGATAAGGTAATTTTCCAGTTAACAGTTCATACATTAAAATTCCCATTGAATAGATATCACTTTTTAATGTTGAACCTTTACCATTAGCTTGCTCTGGTGGTAAATAATGAACACTTCCCATAACAGAATTTGTTTGGGTTAATTGTGTTGCATTCATTGCCATAGCAATGCCAAAATCGGTAATTTTTACTAATCCATTTTCTAATATCATTATATTTTGCGGCTTAATATCACGATGAATAATATATGAATCATGAGCAACACTCATTCCATCACATATCTGTAGCATTATATCGACAACTTCAGTTGTTGTTAATTTGCCCCGTTTTTTAAGCAAAGCCTTTAAATGTTTACCTTCAATATATTCCATGACTATATAATATTGGCCATTATCTTCCCCAACATCATATACTTCAACGATATTAGGATGTGATAAACTACTTGCAGCTAAGGCTTCCCTTTGAAATCTTCTAACAAACTTTTCATCGCTAGCTAAATCTCCACGCAAAACTTTTACTGCTACATTGCGATCTAAAATAGTATCATAAGCTAAATAAACATTAGCCATACCGCCTTCGCCAATCGATTTAATTATCTGATAACGATCATTAATCTTTTGCCCCTTCATTATCACTCTTCTTCACCACTTTCTCTAACTAATAAAGCTATTGAAATATTGTCAGTGCCACCCCTAGCATTACTTTTTCTAATTAATTTAATTACTTTTTCTTCTAATTCTAAAGTATCATCATTAAGTACTTTTTCAATTTGTTCTCTAGTTAACATATTAGTTAAGCCATCACTACATAACAAAATTGCATCAATTCCCATATCGACATCAAAAATATCAACTTCCGCTTTTTCGTTAGAACCTAATGCTTTCATTAAAACATTTTTCTTTGGATGATACTTTGCTTCTTCTTCAGTTAAATCCCCAGCAGCCACTAATAAATTAACTAACGTATGATCCTTAGTAACTTTATGTAATTTGCCATTTTTTAAAACAAACCCAGAGCTATCACCAATATTACCGAATATCAAAAAGTCTTTAGTTAATATTGCTGCTACTACAGTTGTTCCCATTCCCGTAGAATCAGGATTTTCCATAGTATAATCAATTATATTTTTATTTACTTCACTAATATTATCATTTAACCAATTAACAGCATCCAACTTAGAACCAACACTTGCTAAAGAAGAAAATCTCTTTCCTAAATGAGTAACAACCATTGATGAAGCGACTTCTCCAGCACGATGTCCTCCCATTCCATCAGCTACTAATAATAAATATTCTCCATTAGCATTTCTTAATATTGTGACACTATCTTCATTATGACTTCTTACTTTTCCAGCATCAGTTAGATAAAAAGTTTTCATTATTCCACCTCTTTGCTACGCAATTGCCCACAAGCAGCATCTATTTTACTACCAAATTCTTTTCTTATTGTTACATTTATTCTATTTTTCTTTAAAATATCATAAAACTTTAAAATTCTTTCTTTACTACTCTTTTTAAACTCTAAATGATTAGTTTCATTATAAGGAATTAAATTAACATAGACATTCATTCCTCTTAATAATTTAGCTAATTCTAAAGCACAACTATCACTATCATTTACATTATTAAGCATAACATATTCTATAGTCACTCGTCTATTAGTCTTTACAATATATTCTTTAATTACTGGAATTAACTTACTAATATTATACACTTTATTGACATTCATTATGCTACTTCTCAACTTATCATTAGGAGCATGCAACGATAAAGCTAAATTTATTTGGATATTTTCTTCACTTAATTTTTCTATTTTCGGTATAATTCCGCAAGTTGATAAAGTAATATGCCTTGCCCCAATAGCTATTCCCTTACTATCATTAATAATTTTAATAAAATTTAAAACATTATCATAGTTATCTAATGGTTCACCAATACCCATCAGTACAACACTACTTATTCTTTCATCTAACTCTTTTTCAATTAAAAGTATTTGCTCTACAATCTCATAAGTTTGTAAATCACGAACCTTTTTTAAACGACCACTTTCACAAAAAGCGCATCCCATATTACAACCGACTTGACTAGAAACACAAACACTATTTCCGTAATCGTGACGCATTAAAACTGCTTCAATATAGTTATCATCTTTTAAACGAAATAAATATTTTTTAGTTAAATTATCTTCTTGAACTTTAACTATTTCAATCATTTCCATTGTAAAATCTTTTTTTAATTGTTCTCGTACTTCTTTTTTGATATTAGTCATTTCATCAAAACTACTAACTCGAAAATTATAAAGCCATTCATAAACTTGTAAAGCTTTAAATTTCTTTTCATTAATACTTAAAAAATATTCTTCTAAATCACAACGCTTTAAGCCATAAATATTTTTCATAACTTCACCAATCTCATTATATCATAAAAAAATGCTAATCTTTAGCATTTTTATATTTCACAGTTAACTTCAAATTAAAATCTTTATAAATACCAACAGCCCTAATATATTGATCAATTGCATCTCTCAATAAATGCATCGTATATCTACGATATTTGAGTAATTGCTCTTCAGTTAAAGATAGCATATTAGTAATTTCATCATCAGTATAAAAGGTGTCATTCCAATATCCATATCTCAAAGCTACATATCGGATTAAATCATGATCACGGGTTTTAATAGTACTTCCTAAATCTAACTCTCGAAATAACTCTGCTTCAGCATTAGGTCGTTCAATAGATTTCGGCAAATTTCTAAATTCTTTTAAAACTCCTTTTAAAGTTTTATATCTTCCCCTTGCCACTCTAACTACTGGATTACTAACTGTTTCTTGCAAGCTATCAGTTGATA
>CALVJF010000066.1 GCA_944331885.1 uncultured Bacilli bacterium | reverse complement strand
AGTAAATGCTTATAAAACTAGTCAAGCTGATGTGTTTAAAAATGAAGAAATTAATACAATTATTCATACCATTGGGGCAGGCATTGGTCCTGACTTTATAGCAGAAGAATCTAACTACGACAAAGTAATCATTTTAACCGATGCCGATGACGACGGAGCTCATATACAAGTATTATTATTAACTTTTTTCTATAAATACATGCGTCCATTAATTGAAACTGGACGTCTATACATCGCTTTACCGCCTTTATTTATCGTTGAAGAAAAAAATAAGCGTTCTTATTTCTGGTCTCAAGAAGAATTAAAAGACTATACCCAAGATAAGAAAAACTATGAAGTTAAACGTTTTAAAGGTCTAGGTGAAATGGATCCTGATCAACTTGAAGAAACTACAATGGATCCAAATAAACGAACTCTTATTAGAATTTCAATAAGTGATGCAGCACTTGCTGAAAAAAGAGTCAAAGTTTTAATGGGCGACGAAGTAGAGCCTCGTAAAGAATGGATTAATGAAAATGTCGAATTTTCTCTTGAAGATGATTATGCAATATAGTCATCTTTTTTTATTGTAAAAAATTATAAAAAAATCATAATTTATGATATAATAAAAAATAGAATAGGAGAGATATCTAGTGAAAAATAAAAAAGAACATTCTCATAAATCGGTGAATAAGATAACAACTTCAATTAGTATTATTTTTTTAATATTAGGAATATTTATTATTACTACAAGTTTAAATATAACTTTAAAAACTAATAAAGAAGTTTTAAATTACCAAAAAGATGCTGATATAAATTATAAAGTATATTTAAATCAAGATATCTCTAATAACTCTTACTTAGAACAAGATCAAACTTATAATACAAATTTGATAGATGACATAGTCACAACTTTTAATTACAATTTTGTTGCTAACAAAAAATTTGATTTTAACTATTTATATCAAGTAAAAGCCTTATTAACAATTTATAATTCCCAAAATCAGGAAATCGGAAAAAAAGAATATGTTATAGTTCCTGAAGTAAAAAAAGCCTTGACAAATAGTAACGGTTATCAAATTAACGAAGTTTTTGCCATTAATTATCCTAAATATATGGACGATATGAAAAACTTAATGGCAAATTCAGAATATAATGATTACACCGGAATTTTGACACTCAATTTAAATACTAATATTAATGGTCAATATAAGGAGTCAAATGAAAATATAAATGAAGATGGACAAATTAGTATGACTATACCAATTCGAGAGGGAACTATCGAAATTACCAAAGATTTATCTTATAGCAATGATGAATCTATTCGAGGAGATGAGACTTCTACCATTAGCAATAATATAACAATAATCATTGGCAGTATTCTATTGGTAATTTCTATAATAATTCTTGCTATTGAAGGAAAGAAAGCTTATTCATTAAATATTAAGCAAAAAAAATACTATCAAGAAATAAACAATTTATTAAAAAAATATAACAAGATAATGGTTAAAGCAGAAAAATTACCAGCTATATCTAATAAAAGAGTAATCGAAATTGCTAATATTACTGATTTAATCGAATTGGAAAAGGAATTAGAAACGGGTATTTTAGTCTATGAAAAAGTTAAAACTAATGAAACTTGGTTTATTATAATTCACCAAAATGAAGCTTGGATCTATATTAAAAGACTTTAAAGCTGTCTAAAATATGTAAAAAAAGTTATTTTACATATTTTTTTATGATATAATTCATATGGTGAAATAAATGGAAGATGTAATAAAGAGAATACAAGAATATAGTTTAGAAGAAATAATGGGTGTTCGATTTGGCCGTTATTCTAAATATATTATTCAAGATCGGGCAATTCCTGATGTTCGTGATGGTTTAAAGCCAGTTCAACGAAGAATACTTTATGCCATGTATAAAAATGGTAATACTTACGACAAAAAAACTGTTAAAAGTGCTTTAACAGTTGGTGATGTTATTGGTAAGTATCATCCTCATGGTGATACTTCAGTTTACGATGCTATGGTTCGTATGAGTCAAAGTTGGAAACAACGTGAACCTTATATTATCTTTCAAGGAAACAATGGGTCCATAGATGGCGATCCTCAAGCAGCATATCGTTATACTGAAGCTAAATTATCTAAAATAAGCAATGAAATGCTAAGAGATATAAACAAAGATGCTGTAATCTTTGCACCAACATTTGATGATTCACGTTTAGAACCAACTGTTTTACCCGCTAGATTTCCTGCTTTATTAGTTAATGGGACAACGGGGATTAGTGCTGGATATGCTACCAATATCCCACCTCACAATATTGGTGAAGTTATAGATGCAACTATAAAACGTATAGAAAATCCTAATTGTCATTTAGAAACAATTATGGATATTATTAAAGGTCCAGATTTTCCAACAGGTGGGACTGTAGAAGGCATTAATGGTATTCGTGAAGCCTATGAAACTGGTAAAGGAAAAATAATCATTAAATGTAAATACGAATTTGTGAAAAACAAAAATAAAGATCAAATCGTTATTACGGAAATACCTTATGATGTAACGATTACTTCAATTGTCAAAAAAATAGAAGAAATTCGTATTGATAAAAAAATAGAAGGCATTCAAGAAGCACGTAATGAATCAGGTAAAGAAGGATTACGCATTGTTATTGATTTAAAAAGTGGTGCTGATAAAAATTTTATTTTAAATTATTTATTAAAAAATACAGATTTACAAGTATCTTATAATTTTAATATGGTAGCAGTAGTAAATCGCCGTCCTAAACAATTAGGAATTTTAGCTATTTTAGATGCTTACATCGCCCATCAAAGAGATGTAATTACTAAACGTACCAAATTTGATTTGGCATTTGCTCAAAAAGAATACCATATTACTGAAGGATTAGTAAAAGCTTTAAGTATTCTAGATGAAGTAATTAAAGTTATTAGGGCTAGTAAAAATAAAGCAGATGCTGAAAATAACTTAGTAAAAGAATTTGCATTTACTATTGATCAAGCTAAAGCGATAGTTACTTTACAATTATATCGCTTAACTAATACAGATATTAATGAGTTATTAGAACGTTTAGAAAACCTAAAAAAAGTTATTGCTTTCTTAACTGAAATACTAAACAGTAAAGAAAAATTAGATCAAGTATTAAAAGATGAATTGAGAAAAATAAAAAAAGAATTTGCTAACCCTCGTCGTTCAGTTATAGTTGATGAAATTACTGAAATTAAACTTGATGCTAAAGAGATGATTCCAAAAGAAAACACAATAGTTGTTGTCACAAATGAAGGCTACATCAAACGAGTTAATTTAAAATCATATTCCAGTGCTAATAACGAAGAAACAACTATGAAACCTGGAGATTATATAACTGGGTTATACCAATTAACAACATTAGATACTATCTTAATTTTTACTAATTTAGGACGCTATATATATTTACCAGTTTATACAATTAACGAAACTAAATGGAAAGAATTAGGAAAACATTTAAATAATTATGTTACTCTTCAACCAGAAGAATATGTAATTGGTTCGGTTATATTAAACCCTCAACAAGAGCTAACATTCTTTACTAAAAACGGTTTAACTAAGCGTACTTCAATGCAAGATTTTGTAGTATCTCGTTATTCTAAAGCTATGACCGCCATCAAGCTAAAAGATGATGATGAATTAATAAATATAGCTATAAGCAAATCTAATACAATGTTCATCAGCCAAAATGGTTATTACTTATTAATTAATAGTAATGAAATACCATTAGTTGGAGCAAAAGCCAGTGGTGTAAAAGGTATAAATCTTAAAGATGACACATTAATAAAAGGATTAACTTTTAGTGATTCTACTGAATATATTACAATTTTTACTAATAATAGAACAGCAAAACGCATAAAAATTTCTGAATTAACACGTTTAACTAGAGCCAAAAAAGGTAATTTATTAATTAAGAAAGTTAAAACCAACTCTTATTACGTTGTTAATGCATTAGCAATTCAAAATAAAGACATAATAGATATTAAATCTGATAATGAAATAAAAGACATAAAAGCAACAGAAATACCAATCATGGATTTAACTTCAACTGGTTCTCAAATATCTAAATATAACATTGATGACGCATTTAAAAAAACTGAATTATATAATTACTTACATCAAGAAAAAGAAATATCTAATGAGCTTTCTAAAGATACCGATACAAAGTCTAGTATTGAAGAATTAACTATCGATGATTTCATTGACGAATTTAAAATATAAATTCGTCTTTTTTCTTTGAGCAATTTATTTTTATAAATACATATATTTACTATAGGAGTGATATTATGGATAAAAAAGAAAGTTTTAAAAATTTTGCTAGCAATCATCCAGAATTAATAACTAGTATAAAAAACGGTGAAACAACTTGGCAAAAGTTATACGAAATATATGATATTTATGGTGAAAAAGAAGAAGTATGGCAAAAGTACTTAGCTCCTCAAGAAAAAGACTCTATTAGTAGATTAATAAAAAATATTGATATGGATTCCATTCAAAATCATATAAATACTGCTCAAAAAGCATTAAGTTTTATTAGTGAACTAACTTCTAAAAATAGTGCAACTGACTTAACGACCAAAGGCCCAACAACTCCACGACCAATCAATAAATTTTTTGGAGATTAAATGTTAACAAGTAATTTTATTTATTTGAAATCTAATCCTAAATTATATCAATATCTTAAAGAAAATTCAGAGTGGTTAAAACAATTAAATCGTAGTAACCATAGCCTTAAGAAGTTTGAATCTTTCATAAAAGATAAATATCATCTTAAAAAAACAGATAAAATATCCAGCGCTATAGATAATTTAGATATAGTAACAAATTTATTATCTACGTTAAAATAATTCTTGAATAGAAAAAAAAATTAT
>CALVJF010000065.1 GCA_944331885.1 uncultured Bacilli bacterium | reverse complement strand
CAAAAAGAGAAAAATAACTTTTCTCTTTTTAATATACTGGTTTTTTATTTGATGTCTCCTAAATGGGATTCACATCAACTAAATCATAAAGTTTTTATTTTAATAATAATTTATATTCAGTGACCCTTTTCCCAATCGTTAAACCTAAATTATCTAATTTATACATAATATCTTCGGGACAATAGCCACCCAGTTTTATAAATTGTTCTAACAAATATAGAGCATAATCTTGATCTTCAATATATATCATCAATAATTCTACAGCATAAGCAAAACCAATTGCATATTTATATTCAGTATTAATATCATAAGTAATTAAACTTCTAACTTTTTTGGAACTTAAGTTAATTCCTTTTCCAATAATATTAAAAGCAGTTTTTTCGTCCTTATCGACAACCTCCAAACCTATTTTAGCCATTTTAGCTAACAATGTAGCATTATCGATAGTAGAGGTATACTCTTGAACAAATTGACAATGTGTTAATTTAAATTCCTTTTCATCCAATAAGCTACATTTTAAATCATCCAATGCTACCAATTCAAAAAAGATACTAACAACTTCCGAGAAAAAAAGTTTATTTTCGTTTGTAGCTCCTTTCAAGTTAGAAAAAAGTTCAATTCCATGGCCAAATTCATGTACAACATTTAAAACATCATGAATAGAACCATCCATCACCGAATAAGAAAACATTTCCCCTAAAGTAGGCGCTGGAATCATTCCCCCAGATAACCCACTAAATACTTTGTTACTTAAAAATAAATGATTATTTTCGAAATTATAAAAGAGTTTGGCAAAAATAGTACTAAAAGGCTCTCCAAAACTCATATAGAAATCATACAAATATCTACTTACTTCTTTAGTAGATAAACCATAATTTGCTGATTTAGATAATCTCTCTTTTTTAATACTTTTAAATTCGTGCCCAAATCTCTCTAGTTGCTTAGTTATCGCTCCCATTCTTTCAGCACAATCAAAATTTTGACAAATTATGTCTCCAAAAAGAAAATATTCAATTTCATCCTCTTTAAATAACGTATAAGCATTTCTTAACTCGGCAATTATTTTATTCAATTTACGAGCATCTTTTTTGTTGGTAACAGTTTTTAGCTCACATTCTAACCCAGCAATTCTATCTAGAATCCCTTTTTTAAAAATCAAAATGTCACGTGTTTTCAAACTTACCACCCCCAATAAAAAAATATCCTATCATACATAAATAAAGATAGCAATATTTTATAATAAAATTAAAAAAACTGCTTATATCACAACATGAAAAAAATCGAAAAAAATTGAAAATGTCAAAAATGTGAAAAATAAAAAAACTTAAAAAAGTCTAAAAATGTAAATAAGCAAAAAATTTTTTAAAAAATTTGCAAAAGCCGGTAGAATAAGACCTAAAACACCAATTTTACACTTAAAAGTAAAAAAGTGTCAATTAAAAAAATGCTGAAAAAAAGCCAAAAAGTCAAAAAAGCAAAAAATGAAAAAATGAATTTTTGGCTTTACTTTTATAAAAAAAATTTGTACACTTAAATCAGTAAAAGGTAGAAGGAAGGTAGTAATATTATGATGAATAACGAGGACGTATTTTCAACTTTAAAAGTTGTTAAAAGAAATGGCAAAAAAGTAAACTTTGATGAAACAAAAATTGCCATTGCAATAAAAAAAGGCTTTGACAGCATTGTTGAAGACGGAGAAGAAAAAAATTATAAATATAATGAAGAAGATATTCAAAAAGTTTTACAAGACGTTTTAAATAAAATCACCAAAGAATATGCTGACAAAGAAAAGATAAAAATTGAAGAAATTCAAGATTTAATTGAAGCTTCATTAAAAGCCAATGGTTACCAAGATGTTTATGAATCTTTTTCAGAATATCGTGAAAGACGTAACCAGTCTCGTGAAGCTTTCATGGATGATAAAAAAACTCATAAATTTTTAAAAACATTAGAAGGATTAGGCTTAAAGTCATCTAGTGAAAATGATACTAAGAGAGAAAATGCTAATGTAGATGGCGATACTGCAATGGGAACAATGCTTCAATATGGAGGCACAGTTTCTAAAGAATTTGCCAAAGCTTATTTAATGAAAAAGAAATTTGCAGATGCCCATGACGAAGGATATATTCACATTCACGATATGGATTTCCTTCCTATGGGAACAACAACATGTAATCAAATTGATTTAGAAAAATTATTTAAGAACGGATTTTCGACTGGACATGGTCATTTAAGAGAACCAAACGATATAATGAGTTATTCTGCTTTAGCAGCTATTGCAATCCAAGCCAACCAAAATGATCAACACGGCGGTCAAAGTATTCCTGCTTTTGATTATTACTTAGCACCTGGGGTTGTAAAAACATTTAGAAAACAACTTGCTCAAACAATTCAAGACTTATTAGATTATTCTGATTTTGCTGATTTCATTAATATGAAAACTGTAAAAAAAGAAATAGATGCTATAAAAACAATTGATATTGATGCAACATATTTTGAAAAATTCTATAAAGAAAATGCTAGCTTAAAAAGAATTTTTACAATGTCAATAGACAAAGCTATAAAGAAAACTGATCGAATAACTTTTCAAGCAATGGAAGCGTTTGTTCATAATTTGAATACAATGCATTCTCGTGCTGGAGCCCAAGTACCATTTTCTTCAATCAATTTTGGCACAGATACATCTAGTGAAGGTAGAATGGTAATGAAAAATTATCTATTAGCTGTAGATGCAGGACTAGGTCATAGCGAAACTCCAATTTTCCCAATTTCAATTTTTAAAATTAAAGAAGGGGTAAATTATAATCCTGGAGATCCTAATTACGATTTATTTAAGTTATCTTGCAAAGTGTCTGCTAAAAGATTGTTTCCAAATTTTTCGTTTATTGATGCGCCATTTAACAAAATGTATTATAAAGAAGGGGATTATCGTACTGAAGTAGGATATATGGGATGCCGTACTAGAGTTCTTGCTAATGTAGTTGACCCAGATAAAGCAATTACTCCAGGTCGTGGTAATTTATCTTTTACTTCAATTAATCTCCCACGTCTTGGAATTAAACATGGTATCCTTGGACCTAATGAATTAAAAAAAGCAGATTTAAAAGGATTTTATGAAGAATTAGACGAGTTAATGGAATTAGTAAAAGATCAATTACTCGAACGTTTTGAAATTCAATGCAATAAAAGAGTTAATAATTTTCCATTCCTTCTTGGTCAAGGCGTATGGTTAGATTCTGAAAAATTAAAACCTAATGATCGTTTACGCAAAGTACTAAAACATGGTACTCTATCAATTGGATTTATAGGTTTAGCTGAATGCTTAAAAGCATTAATTGGAGAACATCATGGAGAAAGTGAAAAAGCTCAAAAATTAGGTAAAGAAATTATTAAGCACATGCGCGATAAATGTGATGAGTATTGCCAAAAATACAATTTAAATTTCACATTATTAGCAACACCAGCAGAAGGACTATCAGGAAGATTTGTCAATATAGATCGTGCTATTTATGGTAGTATTAAAGGAGTAACAGATCGTGCATACTATACAAATTCATTCCATATCCCAGTATATTTTAATATATCAATAGGAAATAAAATTAAATTGGAAGCACCATATCATGCTTACACAAATGCTGGCCATATTAGTTATATTGAACTAGATGGCGATACAACAGAAAATGTAGAAGCCTTCGAAAAAGTAGTTCGTATCATGAAAGAAGCAGGTATTGGCTATGGAGCAATTAATCACCCAGTAGATCGTGACCCAGTTTGTGGCTACGTTGGTGTCATTAAAGATGTATGCCCAGGCTGCGGTCGCCGAGAAGGTGAAGCAGTAAGTTTAGAAAAACTCCACGATTTAAATTGTGGATGTAGATAGAAAGAGGTAGAGAATATGAAAAAAGAAAAAGTTGCTGAAACTATTGAATGCAAAGAACCAGCAAAAAAAACTATAGGAGAAGGCGTAGGATTTGAAAGAATTCGTCGTATTACTGGCTATTTAGTAGGAACAGTTGAAAGATTCAATAATGGTAAAGCAGCCGAAGAAAAAGATCGTGTAAAACATGGTTTTTAGAACTTCGGTTCTTTTTTTATGTTAAAATAAATTAAAGGAAAGATGCTAAATGAAAAAATTAAAAATCATTTATGAAGATAAATATTTTATAGTTGTAGACAAGCCGGCTAACCAACTAACTATATCTACAGCCAAAAATGAAAGCAACACTTTATATAAAGAAGTAAGTGCCTACGTTAAAAAACAATATCCTAAAAATAAAATATTCATTGTTCATCGCTTAGATAAACAGACATCTGGTTTAATTATTTTTGCCAAAACACCGCAAATTCAAAAAATGTTACAAAACTCATGGAATAATGTTTATCGTGAATATGTGGCAATTACTGAAGGTATACCATCACATCAAAAAGAACAATTAAAAAATTATTTGGTTGAAGATAAAAATTTATACACTTATTGCACTAATAACCAACGAGGTGCTCAATTAGCAATCACAAATTATGAAATTATAAAATCTAATTTAAAAAATGCCATGTTAAAAATAAATATTTTAACTGGCAAAAAAAATCAGATACGTGTTCAATTAGCCAATATAGGTTGTCCTATTATTGGCGATAAAAAATATGGTGCTAAAAGTAATCAAATGCACCGTTTAGGACTCCATGCTAACAAACTAATATTTTTTCATCCCATTACCAAAGAGAAACTAAATTTAGAAGCAAAATTACCAATAGAATTTACTAAAATTATAAAATAATACTTTATCTTTTAAAAAAAAATGCTATAATACTATTAGAATAGAAAGAGGAATTAAAATGAATGAAATACTAACAAATCCAATTTTTATAATTGTAGCAATTATATTAATTTTAATAATTATAGG
>CALVJF010000064.1 GCA_944331885.1 uncultured Bacilli bacterium | reverse complement strand
TTCCTGTTGAAATAGCATTATTAAATCGTTTTACGACTAAAAAAGAAACTGAAAGAATTTTAAAAGGTTTAAAAGAAGGGACAATTGATTTAGTTTTTGGAACACATCGTCTATTAAGTGATGATGTTAAATTTAAGAAACTAGGGTTATTAATAGTTGATGAAGAGCAAAGATTTGGAGTAACACATAAGGAAAAGATAAAAAAATATAAAAACGATGTTAATGTCCTAACTTTATCTGCCACACCAATTCCAAGAACTTTAAAGATGGCACTAAGTGGATTACGCGATTTATCTATTATTGATACACCACCGGTAAATAGATACCCTGTTCAAACTTATGTAATGAGTGAAAACGATGCAATAATTAAGGACGCTATTTATAAAGAAATGGCTCGTAAAGGTCAGGTCTTTGTACTTTATAATAAAGTTGAATCAATAACTAATATGGTTGATAGATTACACAAATTGGTACCAGAAGCGAGAATTACTTATGCTCATGGTCAAATGAATAAGACTGAACTTGAAGATGTAATGCAGGCTTTTATAGATTATGAATATGATATACTTGTTTGTACAACAATTATTGAAACGGGTATTGATATACCAAACGTTAATACGTTACTGATATTTAATGCTGATTGTTTTGGTTTAAGCCAGTTGTATCAGATTAGAGGAAGAGTTGGCAGAAGTAATAAAATAGCATATGCATATTTATTTTATAATAAATCGAAGATGTTGAATGAAATAGCTATTAAACGCTTGGAAGCAATTAAAGAATTTACTGAATTGGGAAGTGGTTATCGGATTGCAATGCGTGATTTATCTATTCGAGGTGCTGGAGATATATTGGGTAGTGAGCAAGCGGGATTTGTTGATTCAGTGGGAATAGAATTGTATATGAAAATGGTTGACGAGGAAATTAGAAGATTAAATGGTGAGGAAATAACTGAACCAGATGAATCAAATTCATCTTTAATTGATGTTGAAACTCATATTTCAGATAGTTATGTAAGTGATGAAGATTTAAAAATTGAAATTCATAAAAAGATTAATGAGATTGATAGCTTTGAAAAAATGCAAGAAGTTAAAAGAGAAATTGAAGATCGATTTGGAAAATTGCCAAATAATTTGTTAATTTATATGTATGAAGAGTGGTTTGAGAAGTTGGCTCAAAAGTTGAACATAGTAAAAGTATTCCAAACTGATAAAATAATAGAAATAGAATTACCGGAAGACATTTCCAATAAAGTTAAGGGTGATAAATTATTCTTGACTGCTTATAATATATGTCCAAAGTTTCAATTTAAGTATTTTTTGAAAAAAATTCATATATCCTTGCCTATATTAAATTTGGATAAACATTTTTTAGAATATTTAATTAAATTATTAGAAGAACTTATTGATGAATTAGCAATATAGTTCTTTTTTATTATTTGAGCATATTTTCTTAATTAATTAGCAAACTATTATTATGAATGGAGTGAATTTATTGAAAAGTACAGGTGTTATAAAAAAAATGGATGATTTAGGAAGAATAGTAATTCCTAAAGAGATGCGAAGAATTTTAAATATTCATGATGGAGAAATTTTGGAGTTGTATGTAAGTGATGATAATTTGATATTAAAAAAACATAGTAGTTTTGAAGGTAATCTTAATAAAATTAAAAGACTTATTGATTTGTATGATAGTTTAGATATTTGTAAAATTGTTGTTGTTGATAAGGAAGAAGTTATAGTTAGTAATTTGGATGTTGTGGGTTATAAAAATAGTGAATATATTAAAGAAGCAATTTTTAATCGTGAAGAAGTAATTGATAATGGCAATGCTTTCAAGGTTGGAGATATTAATTTAGGAAAATATTTATTTTTTTGTCCTTTGTTTACGGAGTTAGACGCAGTAGGGGGAATAATAATGGTATTTAACGATGATATAAATGAAGAAAAAAAGAAATTCGGTAGATTGTTAGCTCGGTTAATAGTTGGTTACATGGGAAATAATTATTGCTAATTAGTTTTTATTATGTTATGATTGCTATATATTTAGCAAGGAAGAAATGGGTAAATGTTGGAATTTTAAAGAGAGTTTGCGGTTGGTGGAAGCAAATAGATGAGAGCATTGAGTATGAATTTTGGAGCTAAAACGTTTCATTCGCGTTAAGAATAGAGTGCATGTTAAGTCATGAATTAAGGTGGTACCGCGGCTGATAGTCGTCCTTAGTTATATGACTTTTTTTAATGAGTTGAGATGGAGGAAAATATATGAAAGAAAAATATTATATTAGTACAGCTATAGCATATACTTCTGGAAAGCCGCATATTGGTAATACATATGAAATTATTTTGGCGGATGCTATTGCAAGATTTAAACGTTTAGAAGGATATGATGTTTATTTCCAAACAGGAACAGATGAACATGGTGAAAAAATAGAATTGAAGGCAAAAGAAGCTGGTATTTCACCTCAAGAATATGTTGATAATGTTGCTGGTACAATTAAAGAAATTTGGGATTTAATGAATACTAGTTATAATAAGTTCGTTAGAACTACTGATAAACATCATGAAAAGATAGTGCAAAAAATATTTAAGAAAATGTATGAAAAAGGTGATATATATAAAGGAGAATATAAAGGTTTATATTGTACTCCTTGTGAATCTTTTTGGACTGAATCACAGTTAATTGATGGAAAGTGCCCCGATTGTGGTAGAGAAGTTAAGGAAGCTAGTGAAGAAGCATATTTCTTTAAACTAAGTAATTATCAAGAAAGATTAGAGAAGTATATTAATGAACATCCTAATTTTATTCAACCGGAATCAAGAAAAAATGAAATGTTAAATAATTTTATAAGACCAGGTCTACAAGATCTTTGTGTTTCAAGAACTTCTTTTAAATGGGGCATTCCAGTTGATTTTGATGATAAACATGTTGTATACGTATGGTTAGATGCATTGACTAATTATATTACTAATATTGGATATGATCCTGATGGCTCAAGTGAAGAGTTTAATAAGTTATGGCCAGCTAATTTGCATTTAATTGGTAAAGATATTATAAGATTTCATACTATTTATTGGCCTTGTTTTTTATGGTCACTTGATTTAGATATTCCTGAAAAAGTATTTGGTCATCCTTGGCTTTTAATGGGCAATGATAAGATGAGTAAAAGTAAAGGTAATATTATATATGCTGATGATTTAGTAAAAACTTATGGAGTAGACGGAGTTAGATATTACGTTTTACATGAAATTCCTTTTGCTAATGATGGAAATATTACTTATGAATTAATGACTGAAAGGTATAACTCAGATTTGGCTAATATTTTAGGAAATTTAGTAAATAGAACTATTGCTATGAGTAAGAAATATTTTAATAGTGTTGTGGAAAATAAAGGTATTATTGAAGAAGTTGATTCTGATTTATTAAGTAGTGCTAAATCTTTAAAAAGTGAAGTTATTAAAAAGATGGATGAATTACATGTAGGAGATGCTTTAGAATTAATAATTGATTTTTTAAGAAAATGTAACAAGTATATTGATGATACAGCTCCATGGGCGTTAGCTAAAGATGATTCTAAAAAGGATAGATTGCAGACTGTTTTATATAATTTAATTGAGTCTATAAGAATTGCTGCTACTTTATTACAAGCTTTTTTACCTGAAACTAGTGAAAAAATATTTGAACAAATTAATACGGATATTAAGTCTTTTGACTCTTTAGATGAGTTTGGAGCTTATAGAAGTGGAACTATACTTAATGAGGCAGTACCTTTATTTGTAAGGATTGATATTAAATAGATGGAAATTATTGATACACATTGTCATTTATATAGTGAGTATTTTTCAGATATTGATGAAATTATAAAACAAAGTAATAAATTAAATGTTACTAAGTTTATTAACAATGCTTGTGATAAAAGTAGTTGCATTGAGGTATTAAGAAGTGTTGAAAAGTATAATTGTATTTATGGTGCTATTGGAATTCATCCTGAATATGTGCAAGATTATAAGGAGGATGACATAAAATTTATTGAACAGCATGTTAATGACAAAAGAATTGTTGCTATTGGAGAAATTGGTTTGGATTATTATTATACAAAGGAAAATAAAGTAGAGCAAAAGCGGTTATTAGAGGAGCAATTAAAGATAGCTGAAGAATATAATAAACCTGTTATTATTCATAATAGAGAAGCTACTCAAGATATAATTGATATTTTAAAAAAATATAAGGTAAAAGGAATTATTCATGCTTTTAATGGAAGTTTGGAAACAGCTAATATTTTTATAAAGATGGGTTTTCTTTTGGGAATAGGTGGGGTAATTACTTTTAAAAATTGTAATTTAAAAGATATTGTGGATAAAATAGATGTTAAAAATCTGGTTTTTGAAACTGATGCTCCTTATTTAGCTCCAGTTCCTTATCGTGGAAAGCAGAATATACCTGGTTATACATGTTATACACTTGAGTTTGTAGCAAATCTTAAAAATATGGAACCTGAACAATTAGCAATAATTGCCAATGAAAATTTAAAGCGGATTTTTGACATTTAATTAGTGCTGTGCTAGAATTATGTTGTATTCGAGGTGAAAGAATGAAAAATTGGATACAAAAATGTGATAAAATAGTTCGCATTTTCGTTATCGTAGTTTTAGTTGTCTTTGTACAATCTGGTTCTAATACACCGGAAATTAAAGTAGAAAATGCTAATTTGAATAAAACTCTTAATTTGACAGCTATGGCGATGAAAGTTCAAGAAGATATTAAAAACGATATTTATGCAGTTAAAGATACATATGTTGGAGATTTGACTGGTTATGCTGCTGATTGTCCTTTATGTACTGGTAAACTGGCTTGTATGCCAAGTTTAGACGTTTTAAATGGGAACGTTAATTATACTGATAGTACGTATGGTAGTGTGAGAATT
>CALVJF010000063.1 GCA_944331885.1 uncultured Bacilli bacterium | reverse complement strand
TTAATATTGGAGGTGAGTCGAGAAAAGATTACTATGATTGTGGTAACACATGAGTTAAATTTTGCTCAAGAATTTGCCACTAGAGTTATTTTCATGGATCATGGAAAAATTATAGAAGAAGGACCACCTAACAAAATATTCAATAACCCATCAACAGAACGTTTAAGAGAATTTTTAAATATTTAAAAAAGGAGAAGAAAATGATAAAAGTAACAAGTGAAATAAAACCTTTAAAAAAAGTATTATTACATCGTCCAGGTAAAGAATTATTAAATTTAACACCAGATACATTAGCCAGATTATTATTTGATGATATTCCTTATTTACCTGTTGCTCAAAAAGAGCATGATGAATTTGTAAAAATATTAGAAACAAATAATATAGAAGTAGTGTATTTAGAAGATTTAATGAGTGAAGTATTAAGCATTAGCCAAGAAATCAAAGAAAAGTTTTTAAGGCAGTTTATCTTTGAAGCAGGTATTCGTACTCCTAAATACAAAAATTTGGTATTTGAATATTTAAATGCTATTACTGATAATAAACGCTTAGTTTTGAAAACTATGGAAGGAATTCAAATAGGTGAACTAGATCGCAAAAAGCGCGAAATTGAAAAATCTCTAGTTGATTTAGTAAGTGAAGAATCAAAATTTATTGCTGAGCCAATGCCTAATTTATACTTTACAAGAGATCCTTTTGCTAGTATAGGTAGAGGAATAGCATTAAATAAAATGTACTCCGTTACAAGAAGTCGTGAAACTATATATGCCGAGTATATTTTTGATTATCATCCAGATTTTAAAGACCAGGTCGCAAGATATTATGATCGATATTTACCACACCATATTGAAGGTGGCGATATTTTAAACTTAAATGAACATATTTTAGCAGTCGGATATTCGCAAAGAACATGCCCAGAAGCTATTGATCAATTAGCAAAAAATCTGTTCAAAGATGAAGAATGCAAAATCGATACAGTCTTAGCTTTTAATATTCCTAATAGTCGCGCATTTATGCACTTAGATACAGTATTCACCCAAATAGATTATGATAAATTTACCTATCATCCAGGAATTATGGACACATTACAAGTATTTGAAATAACAGAAGGTGACATTCCAGAAAGTGATGAAGATTTAAATGTAAAAGAAATAAATGCTAGCCTAGAAGATATATTAAGTCATTACTTAGAACGTAAAATTACTTTAATTCCATGTGCTGGTGGCGATAAAGTAGCAGCTGAAAGAGAGCAATGGAACGATGGATCAAATACCCTATGTATTGCTCCTGGAGTAGTAGTTGTTTATGACCGAAATGAACTAACCAATAGAACTCTCCGTGAACACGGAATTAAAGTCTTAGAGATGCCAAGCGCTGAATTATCACGTGGTCGTGGAGGGCCTAGATGTATGAGTATGCCACTAGAAAGGGAAGAATAAAATGAATTTATCAGGACGTGATTTTTTAAAACTATTGGACTATTCCAGCGAAGAAATAATATATTTAATAAAACTGGCCAAAGCCTTTAAGATAAAAAAACATAATCATGAACCACATAACTATTTAAAAGGGAAAAATGTAGTATTATTATTTGAAAAAGATTCCACAAGAACTCGATGCGCATTTGAAGTTGGAGCTAAAGATCTTGGTATGGGAGTTACCTATTTAGGTCCAACTGGGTCACAAATGGGTAAAAAAGAAAGCATTGCTGATACTGCCCGTGTTTTAGCACGCATGTATGATGGAATAGAATATCGCGGTTTTGAGCAAAAAATTGTCGAGGAACTTGCTAAATATTCTGATGTACCAGTATGGAATGGTTTAACAAACGAATTTCATCCTACACAAATGCTAGCTGATATTATGACAGTTTCTGAAAATTTTGATAATATTGCAGGCAAAAAATTAGTATTTTTTGGTGATGGCCGTAATAATGTTGCCAATTCCCTAATGGTTATATGCTCCAAATTAGGGATAAATTATACTTGCTGTGCTCCAACTCAATTGTTTCCTAACCAAGAATTAATTAATACTTGCCAAGAATTTGCAAAACAAAACCACTCTGAAATAACAATAACTGATAACATTGAACTAGCAATAAAAAATGCTGATGTAATTTACACCGATGTTTGGTTATCTATGGGGGAAAATGCAAATTTATGGCAAGAGAGAATAAACCTCTTATCCCTTTATCAAGTTAACAAAGAATTAATGCAAAAAGCAAATCCTAATGCTATATTTCTTCATTGCTTACCATCGTTTCACGATTTAAATACTACCATTGGCCAAGAAGTTTATGAAAAATTTGGCTTAAAAGAAATGGAAGTAACAAATGAAGTATTTGAATCACCTCAATCCAAAGTAATGGATCAAGCAGAAAATCGCTTGCATACAATCAAAGCCATTATGTATGCAACTTTAAAAAAATGAAAAAATTATTAGTAATAGCATTAGGTGGTAATGCATTAGGTAATACACCAGAAAAACAATTAGAATTAGTTAAAAATACAGCCAAATCGATTGTTGATTTAGTAGAAGAAGGTTATAACATCGTATTAACTCACGGCAATGGCCCTCAAGTAGGTATGATTAACTTAGCTATGCAATTTTCTGCCACTGAGAATGAAACCCCAGACATGCCATTTGCCGAATGTGGAGCAATGAGCCAAGGGTATATTGGATATCATTTGCAACAATCAATTCAAATGGAATTAACTAAAAGACATATTCGCCGCAACTGTGTAACATTAATAACACAAGTGCTTGTCGATAGCAAAGATAAAGCATTTAAAAATCCAACCAAACCAATAGGAGCTTTCTATACTAAAGAAGAAGCAAAAGAATTAATTAAAAAGAATAATTATATTATGAAAGAAGATGCTGGTCGAGGTTATCGACGAGTAATCGCTTCTCCAGAGCCACTAAAAATTATTGAGGGAAAAACCATCAAAGAATTACTTCAAAAAAATAGTATTGTTATCGCCGCAGGTGGAGGAGGAATCCCAGTAATTCAAAAGTATAATCGTCTTCATGGCATCGACGCTGTAATCGATAAAGATAAAACAAGTGCTCGCTTAGCATTAGATTTAAAAGCAGATATTTTTCTAGTTTTAACTGCTGTTGAAAAAGTTTGCCTAAATTATAATACACCAGAAGAAAAAAAATTAGATATTTTAACTATAAAAGAAGCAAAAGAATATATAAAACAAAATGAATTTAAAGAGGGGAGTATGTTACCAAAAGTTGAAGCTTGTTTAACTTTTGTCAGCCATCGTCGCAACGGACAAGCTATTATAACGTCTCTTAATAAAGCTAAAGAAGCTCTCTTAGGAAAAACAGGAACTCTCATTATAAGAAAGGAAATGTAGTATGGCAAAAAAAAGGCAAAAAGGTTTTTTAACTGCATTCTCAATTATTTTTATTTTAATTTTTGCTCTTGGTATTTTAACTCATTTTTTACCATCAGTAGAATTTGTCGGGGATGCAATTGTTAATGGTAGTGGTGTTCAAGGTGCAACATTATCACAAATATTACTTTCTCCCATTTTGGGATTTGAAAATGCAATTGATGTTTGCATTTTCGTCCTAATTTTAGGAGGATTTCTAAAAATAGTAGGAAGGACAGAAGCTCTAGAAACTGGTATTAAAGTTTTAGTAAAAAAACTTAAAGGTAAAGAACTAATCTTAATTCCAATTCTAATGTTTATCTTTTCAATTGGTGGTACTACTTACGGAATGCTTGAAGAAACAGTAGGATTTTATGCCTTATTATCAGCAACCATGGTGATGGCTGGTATGGATACTTTAGTTGCATCAGCAATCGTTTTACTCGGAGCTGGTTCAGGTGTATTAGGATCAACCATAAATCCATTTGCAGTAGGCGCAGCAGTTAGTGCCCTTCCAGAAAGTATAACAGTTAATCAAGGCTATGTTATAGGAATTGGTGTAGTATTATGGCTAACAACTTATTTGATTTCAACCTTATTTGTTGTTAGTTATGCTCGCAAAGTAATTAAGAAAAAAGGATCAACATTTTTGACATTAAGAGAGCGCAAAAATATGGAATTAGAATATGGCGATCATATTAACACTGATATTGATAAAGTTAAATTAAATCGTGTTCAAAAAATAACTTTAATTCTATTTGCATTAACATTTATTATAATGATAATAGGCTTTATTCCTTGGGAATCATTTAACATTAATATTTTCACTAAATTTACTGGTTGGTTAACTGGAATGCCTTTAGGTCAATGGTATTTTTATGAAGCTGCATTATGGTTCTTAATTATGTCTGTAATTATTGGCTTTGTTAGTCGAACAGGTGAAAAAAAGTTTGTTGACACATTCATCGACGGAGCAGACGATATGGTAGGAGTAATCCTAATCATTGCTATTGCTCGCGGCGCATCTGTACTAATGCAAAGTACTTACTTAGATAATTTTATAATCTACAATGCCGCCGAAGCACTTAAAAATGTACCAGTAATAATTTTTGCACCATTTAATTATTTAATTCATATTGTTCTATCAATTCTCGTTCCATCTAGTTCGGGATTAATGAGTTTATCAACTCCAATAGTAGGCCCATTAGCTTACGAATTAGGGTATAGTGTTGAAGGAACAATTATGACCCTAGTAGCTGCCAACGGTTTAGTTAATTTAATAACTCCAACATGTGGTGCGATTATGGGTGGCTTGGCACTTGCTAAAGTTGAATACCCAACATGGGTTCGCTGGGCATTAAAAGTCGTTATTACAATAGCAATTGTAAATATTATAATTTTAACTACAGCAATGTTAATTCTTTAAAGAAGCAATCTTTTGCTTCTTTTTTTATGTCAACAAAAATTTTCAAAAATTACTTAAAAAATTAGCTAATGATTACAACTATAATGATTTAGATGCCATGCTTGTTTTCAAGGATATTTTAGCTCATAATTGG
>CALVJF010000062.1 GCA_944331885.1 uncultured Bacilli bacterium | reverse complement strand
GATTGCAGTAGCACAGGGTTAGTAAATACAAATAAGCTAGTTAGATTTTATGATGGTGTTGATGGTTTAAAAACAGGTTATACTAATGAAGCAGGCTATTGCTTAATAAGTACGGCTAAAAAAAATAATGTTCGTTATATAACAGTTATAATGGGCGAATCTACATCAGATCAAAGAACAACCGATACAACAAATCTCCTAAATTATGCTTTCAATAATTACAAACTCAATACAATTTTAAAAAAAGACATTTACTTAGGTAAAATAAAAATAGAAAAAGGTGAACAAGAATTTGGCACTTTAACTTTATTAAATGATTTAACAGAATTATTAAAAAATACTGAAAAAACTCCATCTTATACTCAAAAAATTCACTTAGAAAAAGTAACTGCACCTATTAAATATGGTGACCAAGTAGGGAAGTTAGAGTTATTAGATGAAAATTCTCAAGTAATAAAAACAGTTCCAATTACAATTAAAGAAACAATAAATAAGACTAATTTTTTCTCCAATTACCTTAAAATTATTAAAGAAATACTTAGAGGCAAAGCAACAATATAATGTAAAGTTCAAAAAAAATATACAATATTGCTATTTTTTTAAACAATTTTTGTTATAATTACTATGGTGATTATAATGGCATCTGCAATGATACATATTTGTGTAGCAAAAAAAGTAAATGAGATACTAAGAATGGATTCAACATTGTTATCACTTGGTGCAATTGCTCCAGATTTAAGTAAACAAGTTGGTGAATTAAAAATAGCGTCTCATTTTTTAGATGATAATAAAGAAGATTCATATCCTAATATTGATAGATTTTTAAAAAAATATCGTAGTGAATTAAATAAACCTTACGAAATGGGTTACTTGATACATTTATTGACAGATAAATATTGGTTTCGTGATTATGTTTATGAATATATTAAAAATTACAAAGCAACTAAAGATAAAAATGCTGAATTATCATATACTGCTTTAAAAAATTTAATATATCAAGATTATACTAATTTAAATAGAGATTTAATAGATGAATATAATGTTGATTTATACTTATTTAGCAATGAATTTCAGTATCCAAAATCCAAAATAACAGAAATAGACTGTACCAAATTACCAATTATAGTTGAAAAAATGGGCCTAATAATTAAAGAAAGCCAAAAAAATAAATACCCATTTATATTTGATTTATCAGATATTAAAATATTTATCGAAGAATGCTCAAATCAAATAATTAAAGATTTAAGTAACTACAATATTATTTGAAAATAACTAAATATATAGTATAATATAAACATCCTAAACGGATGTTTTAATGTGGAGGAATTATGAAGAAAAAAGATTCAAAACTTAACGCTTTTCATAAATATTTAATTGTATCTTTAATGGTTGTTAGCTTCCTGTTACTAGGTTTAATATATTTTATTGGTATCTTACCACTAAATTATTTTATCTTTGCTACATCAATATTTGTTGTTTTAAATGGAAGTTTAATATTATGGTTAATAAAATGTAAAAGCAAGAAAAAAATATTCCCTTCAATTATTTCTTTACTATTTCTAATCTTAATGATGATTGGCATAGTATATGAAATAAATACAATTAGCTTTTTAAAAAAACTAGGAATTTCCACAACTATTCAAAATTATTCAGTTGTTGTACTAAAAGAAGAAAAATATACTGAATTAAAAGATCTAAGTGAAAAAGAAATAGGATATTTAAACAGTACTGAAAATATCTCAGAAGCATTACGTGAACTAGAAACTAAAGTAATTATTGATAGTAAAAAGTATAGTGATTTAGAAAAATTAGAAGATGATTTAATAAATCAAGAAATATCAGCAATATTATTTGAAACATCCCAACTATCAATAATAAAAGAAGCTAACACTGATTTTAATAAATCAATTAAAGTAATTTATTCTTTTGATATCGAAACAATAAGTGAAGAAATAAAAAAAGAAGTAGATGTTACTAATGAGCCATTCAATATTTATGTAAGTGGAATAGATACATATGGAGCTATTGGAACATTATCTCGTAGTGATGTTAATATTGTTTTAACAGTTAATCCTATTACCAATGAATTGCACATAACTTCCATTCCTCGTGATTATTATGTTCCTTTAGCAGGTAAGAATAATGCTAAAGATAAACTAACCCACGCTGGCATCTATGGTATAGAAGAATCAGTATCGACAATTGAACAATTATTAAATATCGATATTAATTACTACATCAAGGTTAATTTTAGTTCTCTAATTAAAATAGTTGATGCTATAGGTCCAATTGAGGTTTATTCTAATTATGCTTTTACAACCTCAGCTTACGACGAAAATAGTGAACCATATACTTTTAATAAAGGCTTAAACATTTTAAATGGCAAACAAGCATTAGCTTTCTCTCGTGAACGAAAAAGTTTTGCTGGAGGTGACCGAACTCGCAATGAAAATCAAGAAATAATCTTAGAAGCAATTATAAAAAAATGCTTATCACCTGCAATATTAACAAAATATAATAATCTTTTAAACATTTTAAGCGATTCCTTTATAACTAATTTAGATGATAATGACATTACTAAACTAATCAAAAAACAACTAGATTCTAACTCTGAATGGCAGATTACTTCTTACGTATTAGAAGGAACCGATAGCTATAATTTTACATATAGTTATAGTGGTAACAAATTATATGTTATGGAACCAAGTCAAGAAAGCGTAAAAGAAGCCCAAAATAGAATAAATAATCTTCTTAACACAACAAATTAATTTACAATTATTGACTTATCACCAAGAATATTATATATTTTAATTAATAAATAGAATGAGGGTGATGCAATGCAATTAAAATATAAATTAGCAATGACAGTCATTGTCCTCTTATTGACACTAACATTTACAATTGGAACAAGTTATGGAATATATAAAGCTATTAACAAAGAAAAGGACTATATATCTGTAACAAATAATTGTATTGAAATGGTTACGGATTCTAAATATATTACGTCTGAAAAATTGCCAATTTTAGACGACTCTGATTCTACTATGATTACTCCCGAAACAATTTCTTTTACTAATATTTGCCAAACACCTCAAGATTTAGAAATACGTTTAAATATTTTAGAAGATTCATCAGTCAATACCCAAGAATTAAAAGTAAGTTTAAATGGCTCACTTACTCTAGAACCGACTATTTATAGTTCACTGATTAATTCCAATAGTAATAAAAAAAATAACCAAATTTCAAAAATAATTGGCAATATTTCTTTAAACTCTCAAGAAACAAAGCGCCTTAATATTCGCCTATGGCTAGATTCAACTCGTAGTACTAAGGAAAATCAAAATATTAAAGCGCAAATAGAATTTACAACTGAAAAAACAATCATAAAACCTATTTTTAAAGACACTTTACTAACGAATAATACTACAGTTACTAATGGTCAAATTGACTTCTCATTAACAGAAACAACAAATAGTATAATAGGTATAATTTCAGATAGTGAAGGCAATAGCTATTATTTTCGTGGACCAGTAACAAATAATTATGTTCTTTTTGCTAACAAAATATGGCGTATTATTCGCATTAACGGTGATGGATCAATTCGTTTAATATATGATGATGAACCAATTATCAAACAACAATTTAATGAAGCTTATAACCATAATATATATTTAGGCTATACATATGAAATAGAAAATGAAGAGTCTTCCAGTCATATCAAGACTTTCTTAGAAGAGTGGTATCAAGAAAATTTAAAAGAATACGAAAATTATATTGCAAATACTAAATTTTGTAATGATACAAGTTTTACAGAAACATACGGAATAGAATACTATGGCGCTTATAATCGTTTAACAAAAAATCCTAACCCTTCTTTAAAATGCACAAATCCTTATGAAGAAAAAATAGGATTAATAACTGCCGATGAGGTTATATTAGCTGGAGGTAATTACAATCGCGGAAATAATAATTACTACCTTAATAGCGGGTATTCTTTTTACACCATGTCACCAAGTCGTTTTTCTAACTCCGTTTCTTATATGATGATAGTTAATAATTATGGTAGTCTAAAAGATTTAGCAATAAATCAATATACTGGAATTAGACCAGTTATCAGTTTAGAAACGATAGTTTCAGTATCGGGAAGCGGAACTAAAGAAAATCCTTATACAATAGATAAATTAGAAGCTTAAGCTTCTTTTTATTTTACACATATTTTGCCATATTTTAATTACTATAAAGAAATTTTGTCGAAGACGTATAAAATAATAAAAATATTCACTATATTAAAGTAGCAAGGAGCAAAAATGTTAAAAATTATTTTAAATAAGCAAAAAGAAAATTTAACAATATATTTAAAAGGCAAATTAACAAAAAATAATATTAATCAATTATCAGTAATATCAACAATATTAAAAAAATATTATTTTTCATCAGTAACATATAATTTAAATGGTCTTACAACTATTGATATAAAAGGTATTGCTTATTTAAGAAGATTAATTGCTATTAATAAACATAATCAAACTAAATATCAAATAATACACTCAAAAAATAATTCATTAGAATCATTAAAACTTCTTGCATCTTAAAATTAAAAAAGGTGATTATATGGATCTAGAAAACATAATAAAAAACCATGAAGGTTTAATTTATAAAATTGCTAATCGCTTTGCTAATGCTGAAAAAGAAGATTTATATCAAGTAGGAGTTGTAGGATTACTTAAAGCTCTAAAAAACTATCGAGCAGATTCCCAAACAAAGTTCTCGACTTATGCTTATGATTATATATTTGGTGAAATGTATAAATTAGTGAGTGAAAATCGTTCTATACATTTAAGCAAAGATGTATTAAAAATTTATAAAAAAATTGAGCAAGCCCGTTATCACTTAGCTCAAAGATTAGGATATTTGCCTAATAATAATGAAATAGCTTTATTTTTAGA
>CALVJF010000061.1 GCA_944331885.1 uncultured Bacilli bacterium | reverse complement strand
AAAAAAAAAAAAAAAAAAAAAAAATTAAAATATAAAAAAAAGCGAATTACTTGAAAATATTAAATAAGAGTTTAGGCTCTTATTTTTTTTTGGCTACTTGCACAATATTTAAAGATTAGGTATAATGATTGTTGATAGTAGGAGTGATAATCTGATGCGCAAAATAATGGCTAGTTTGGATATTGGAAGTAGTTCTTTAAAATTAATTGTCGGGGAAGTTGTTAAAAAGAAATTAAATATTTTGGCAGTTGCTGAAGTAGAAAGTAGAGGAGTTAAAAAAGGGAAAATAGTTAGTGAGGAAAATTTTTTAATTTCTTTAGAGGAAGTTTTTAAAAAAGGTGAAGAAATCATTGGCTTGAAAATTGCGCAAGTAATTGTTAATGTTCCACAAGCTGATGCTGAGTTTTTAGTAAGTGAAGGAAGCATTAATGTTGCTACAGAAAATAATGTAATAACTGGTAGGGAAATAATTGACGTTTTACAAGATGCAGTTAATAATCAAATTGGTAGCAATATGGAACTAGTTAATATAATGCCTGTATCTTTTAAAGTTGATAAAGATAAGATAACTAATAATCCTAAAGGAATGATTGGAAATAAATTAATGGTTAAAGTGGTTTTAGCTATTGCTCCTAAAAGAAGTATTTATCCAATATTAGACTGTTTAGAAAAATTAAATATCGAAGTTTTAGATATTTCTTTTGGCGCTATGGGAGATTATTATGCTTTAAAAAAGGAAAAAATGGCTAATGAAATTGGTGTTATTGTTAATTTAGGCGAAGATACAACATCTTTAGCCGTTATTAACCGTGGCTCTTTAACTAATGTAAAAGTGTTAGAATTAGGTAGTGCTAATATTGATAACGATATTTCTTTTATATATAAAGTTACTACTAAAGAAGCAAGGCACTTAAAAGAAAATTTGGCTTTAGCACATAAAAGATTAGCAGTAGCTGCGGATTGCGAAATAGTCACAAATAAATTAGGTGAAGAGATTAAAATTAATCAGTATGAATTATCGGAAATTGTGATGAGTAGGATAGAAGAAATTTTAAATGTTGCAAAAAAGCAAATTAACCTCTTAACAAAAAAAGAAATAAGTTATATAATATTTACAGGAGGATTAACGGAGATAGTGGATTTTTCACTAGTTTTAGAAGAAATTTTTGGTAAAAATGTTATCCTTGGAAGAATGAATGAAATAGGGGTTAGAAATAATAAGTATAGTACTGCTGTAGGAATGATAAAGTATTATGCGGAAAGAATGAAATTAAAAGGAAAAGATTTTTCAATATTTGATATCGAAGATCAAAAAGAATTTAGTGGAATGCATAAAAAAATAAATGTTAATGATTCTTCGGTTTTAGGAAAATTATTTGGATATTTTTTTGATAATTAAGGAGAGGGTATAATGTACGAACTAGAGATGGATCAAATTGCTAAAATAAAAGTAATTGGTGTAGGTGGCGGTGGATGTAATGCAGTTAACCGAATGATTGAATCCGGAGTTAAAGGTGTGGATTTCATTGTTGCCAATACTGATTTGCAAGTTTTAAATGTTAGTAAGGCAGAGACTAAATTACAAATTGGAAAAAATATAACTGAAGGATTGGGAGCTGGTGCTAATCCTGACGTTGGTCGTGAAGCTGCTTTAGAAAGTAAAAAAGAAATAGAAGAAGCATTGAAGGGCGCTGATATGGTTTTCGTTACTTGTGGTATGGGTGGCGGAACTGGTACTGGTGCTGCGCCAGTTGTAGCTGAAATTGCTCAGGAATTAGGTGCTTTAACAGTAGGTATCGTAACAAAACCATTTAGATTTGAAGGACGTAAGAGAATGGAACAAGCGGAAGTTGGCTTGGAAGAATTGAAAAAGCATGTAGATACTTTAATTGTTATTCCAAATGATCGCTTGAGAGATATAATTGATAAAACAACGCCAATGTTGGAAGCATTTAAAGAAGTTGACAATGTTTTAAGAAGAGGTGTTCAATCAATTTCTGATTTAATTGCTGTTTCTGGTTTAGTTAACCTTGACTTTGCTGATGTTAAAGCTGTAATGGAAAAACGTGGTAATGCAATTATTGGTATTGGAATTGGTGTAGGCGAAAATAGAGCAATAGAAGCTGCTAAACAAGCTGTATCTTCTCCTTTACTTGAAACAACTATAGATGGTGCTACGGATGCGATTATAAATATTACTGGTGGTAATTCTTTAACATTATTTGAAGCAGAAGATGCTGCAGAAGTAGTAAGAAGTGCTGCTAATACAGATATAAATACAATATTTGGGGCAGTTATTAATGAAAATTTAAATGATGAGGTAATTGTTACTGTAATTGCAACCGGCTTTGATGATGATAGAGGACCTTATGATAATGATTATGAAGATAATTCTTATATAAGAGAAAAAGAGGATATTGATTCTGAAATTGATATTCCACCATTTTTAAGGAATAGAGATGACTTTTAATTAAGTCATCTTTTTTATGAATTGTTGCAAATTATGACTTTTTTTTATTTTTAATTATGTTATTTTAGCGTTGGGTGATAAAGTGAAAATATATATAGATTTAATTTTATTACTTAATTTTGGCTTGGATTTTATTTTGTTATTAGTAGTTAGTGTTATTTTAAAAAGAAATGTTAGTGTTAAAAGATTAGTTTTAGGTGCTTTGATAGGTAGTTTAAGTATTTTAATGTTATTTATAAAAATAAATAGTATTACGTTGATGATAGGGAAGGTTTTAGTAAGTTTATTGATGATTGTGATTAGTTTTGGATATCGTGATTTAAAATATTTTGGCAATAATTTATTCTATTTGTATATGACAAGTATAGTTTTGGGAGGTTTTTTGTATTTGATTAACGATTCATTAGCTTATCGAAATGTGGGAATTATTTTTGTGCATAAAGGATTATCAATTAATTTTATTTTAATGTTTATAGCTATTCCTATCCTTTTTTATTTTTATATTAGGAATATTCGTTTATTGAAGAATAATTATAGTAATTATTATGATTGTAAAATATTTTTTGATAAGGAGCATTGGATCAATGTTAAGGGATTCTATGATACTGGTAATAAGTTAAAAGATCCATATAGTGGGAAGGGAATAATATTACTTAATAAAAAATATATTCCAAAAGTAATACGAAGTCCGATTTTAATTCCATATAATTCATTGAATAATCATGGATTATTAAAGTGTTTTAGAGGATATGAAATATTTGTAGATGATAAAGTATTTAAAGATTTTTTGATTGGTATTAGTGATCAAGAACTTTATTTAGATGGAATAGATTGTATTTTAAGTGATCGAATAATGGAGGGATTGAGATGATTAAATTATTTAAGAAGTTTTTAGCTTATTTTCGAGCAAAATATAACCAGTTGTTTTTTATTGGTAGTAGTGATATATTACCACCTCCTTTATCTAAGGAGGAGGAACTACAATATTTAATTGCTGCTAAACAAGGGGATGAACTTGCTCGCAATAAATTGATCGAGCACAATTTACGTTTGGTAGTTTTTTTGGCTAAGAAATATGAAAATACAGGTTATGATATTGAAGATTTGGTAAGTATTGGGTCAATTGGTTTAATAAAAGGGATTAATACTTATAAGATAGATAAGAATATTAAACTAGCTACATATGCTTCAAGGTGTATTGCTAATGAAATACTAATGTTTTTGCGTAAAAATAAAAAGAGAAATGGCGAAATTAGTTTTGAAGATGCTTTAAATTATGATGCTGAAGGTAATGAATTACATTTAGAAGATATATTAGGAACTGAAGAAGATATAGTAATTAAAGAATTTGAGGATAAAGTAGATCGAGAGTTATTAAAAGAACAAATAAATTTATTAGATGATCGAGAAAAAGAGATAATGATTATGCGGTATGGTTTGAATAATACAAAAGAATATACGCAAAAAGAAGTAGCAAATATTTTAGGAATAAGTCAGTCTTATATTTCAAGAATAGAAAAAAAAGTAATAAGGAGATTAAAAAATGTCTTAAAAGTTTAAGACATTTTTATTTTACCTATTAGATATGAGATGTTATAATATTTATTAAATGACAGGGAGGTAATTAAATGGGATTTAAAAGGATGAATGGTAGCCCGAGAAGATTAGAAGCATATATAGAAGTTTCTAAAAGGATGCGCAACATTTTGGTGTCTTATTTACCAGAAATGGATCAAAAAATTTTGCTAGCTATTTATGGCTATAATTTTAGTAAACAGATTCCGTATGCGGATCCATATTACATGAAAAAATTGCATGTTATAATCGCTAAATTAAGAAGATTATTGATTAAATATAATAATAATAAGTTAGGATCTAAACAACGTTTATTTATTGTAGTGGACAATCCTGATATTAAAGAAGATAAAGAATTGGTAGTTAATGCGACTGTAGTTGCTGATTTAGAGGAAACAAAGAATGAAAAATTTTCTAATGGGGATGAAAATAGAGATAATAATTTAGAAGAATTAATTGTTACAGCAGAAGATTTACAAGGTTTTAATTTAATTTTTAAACATTTATTGAGAGATGAAAATGTTAAAGCTACTTTAAGAAAATTACATGATGCCGAATGTACTAATTATGAAATTATGGTTATACTTATGGCGGTAAAAAAGTATAATGGCAAAGCTTTAAGTATTAGGGAGATTGCATCAACATTACAAATTTCTGAAGAAGAAGTATGGAATATTTTTATTAAAGGAATGCAAATTTTAAATAATAGTGATGAATTAGATATAGAAGAAAGTAGTAGTTTAGGTATGCCAATGCAGTTTGTATTTAAGCCAGAGGTGGATAATCATGAGTAAAAAGAAAAAAGTGAGAGAATTACCTCTTATTACTGAAGAAATGATTGATAGAACAATTATATTTTTGATTGAAAAATATTCTTCTTATTCAGTTATTAATGATGATTTGGTAAAAAGTATTGTTTTAGATGTAAGAGTGGCTTGTGAG
>CALVJF010000060.1 GCA_944331885.1 uncultured Bacilli bacterium | reverse complement strand
GTACTTAATGAAGAAAAAAGTAGTTGTGATAATGGTAGTACTTTAAGTTGGGATAGTGAAACTAATTCTGTAGTTGTGACTGCTAGTAAAGAAGATAGTTGCAAAGTATATATGGATAAAAATGTTATACCTATAATAACTGGAGTTTCTTTCTTATCTGAACAATTTGGTGTTTTTGGAGTTGATACCATTAAATTAAAGGGTGAAAATGTTATTTCAAAAGTTTTTTTTAAGATAAATGGAATTGATTTTACTGAAATTGAGTTAGGAGTTAGAAATATGTGTAAATTGGGCGTTGGAACTCAAACTTTTGATTATCAAGTATATGTTATTGATGTTAATGGGAATACTTCTGATATTTTTTCTTCATCACATACTATGAGTTTTAGTGTCGAAAAGGAGAAGCAGGGTTTATGAGTGTAGAGAAGAAAATTGGTAATAATTTATATTTTTAAAAAATTAGCACTTATGTATTGACAAGTGCTAATTTTTTAGTATAATTATATTAGCACTTGAATATAATAGTGCTAATGAGGTGACGTTATGGATGAGAGACAACGTGTACTGTTAAAAGAAATAGTAGAAAGTTATATTAAAGATGCTAAACCTATTGGTAGTAAAAAGATTAGTAAGAAGTTTAAATTATCTAGTGCTACAATTAGGAATGAAATGGCAGTCTTAGAAAATTTGGGTTATATTGAGAAGAATCATGTTTCTTCTGGTAGAATTCCAAGTGAAAAAGGATATAAGTACTATGTTGAAAATTTAATGAAACCGAAGGAATTAACTGGCGAAGATATGTTAAAATTACAAACTATTTTCCATAATCAGGAGTTACAAATTAATGATACGATAACTAAGTGTATGGAAATAATTAGTGAGATTACTAACTATACTAGTGTAGTTCTTGGTAAAAGCTCAAAAGATAATGCACTTCAGCAAGTAAGTATAATTCCGTTAGAAGGCAACAACATAGTTGCACTGGTTTGTACTAATAAAGGGATTGTATTAAATAAGCAATTTGTGATGCCACCAAATACATTTATAGAAGAAGTGGTTAAGACTAGTGAAATTATTAATAAGATGTTAATTGGTACTCCTATTGATGATGTTAGTCAAAGATTAGAATTTGAAATTAAGCCAATTATTGCTAAGAAAATTGCGCAATATGAAGCAGTATATAATATCTTCTATGATGCATTTAATGATTTTACAAAAAATAGTACGAATGTACATTTTAGTGGTAAAACAAATATTCTTAAGCAACCAGAATACAATAATGTAGAAGAAGTTAAGAGAATAATTAATAAGTTTGAAGATGAATCCTTGATTAGAAAAATCGAAAGTAAAGATGAAGGAATTAATATTTATATTGGCGAAGATAGTGAATTTGATCCAAATGTGACAGTAATTAAAAGTAGTTACAATATTAATGGTGAGGAAGGAACAATTGCGATTGTGGGTCCGAAGAGAATGGAATACGATCGTGTTGTAGGATTACTTTCTTATATTAATGAACATTTGGGTGAGAAAAAATAATCCGAAAGGAAGTAGACATGAAAAAGAAGAAAGATGAAGTAAAGGTAGAACAAACTACTGTTGAAGAACCAGTTGTAGAAGCTACTGAAATAGATTTAGAAAAAGCAAGATTGCTTGATGAAAATACTAAATTGAATGATAAAGTTTTAAGATTATCTGCTGAGATGCAAAATATGCGTCGACGTACTGATGAAGAAATATCTAAGATGCTAAAGTACGAAGGTGAAAGCTTTATAGTTAGCTTATTAGATACAATTGATAATTTTGAAAGAGCAATAAGTTTAGATGATACTAATTTAGATGATGAAGTTAGTAAATTCTTAAGTGGATTTAAAATGATCTATAGTAAACTTATTGATTTATTAAAAGAACAAGGGGTTACGGAAATTGATTGCTTACATAAGAATTTTGATGCTAATTTGATGGAAGCGGTAATGACTGAGAAAGTTGAAGGCTTCGATACAAATATAGTTATTGATGTAATGCGTAAGGGATATCTATATAAAGATAAAGTTATAAGACATGCAATGGTAAAAGTTGCAGAGTAAAGAAAGGTGATAATAAATGAGTAAAATTATAGGTATAGATTTAGGTACAACTAATAGTTGTGTTGCTGTACTTGAAGGTGGCGAACCAAAAGTTATTCCAAATTCAGAAGGAAATAGAACAACACCTTCAGTAGTAGCATTTAAAGGTGATGATGAATTAGTAGGTGAAACTGCTAAACGTCAAGCTGTAACAAATGTTAATAATACAATTTCTTCTATTAAGAGAAAAATGGGAACTAAAGAGAAAGTTGAAGCTAATGGTAGAAAATATACTCCAGAAGAAATAAGTGCTAAAATTTTGATGAAATTAAAAAAAGATGCAGAAGCTTATTTAGGAGAAAAAGTTACAAAGGCTGTTATTACTGTTCCAGCATATTTCAATGATGCAGAACGTCAAGCTACTAAAAATGCTGGTAAGATTGCTGGATTAGAAGTTGAAAGAATTATCAATGAACCAACAGCTGCTGCATTAGCTTATGGTATTGATAAACAAGATGATACACATACAGTTTTAGTTTACGATTTAGGTGGTGGAACATTTGATGTTTCAATTCTTGAACTTGGTGATGGTGTATTTGAAGTTAAATCTACTGCCGGAAATAATCGTCTAGGTGGTGATGACTTCGATCAAAGAATTATGGATTACTTAGTTGATACATTTAAAAAAGAAAATGGCGTTGATTTAAGTAAAGATAAAATGGCTATGCAACGTATTAAAGATGCTGCTGAAAAAGCTAAAAAAGATTTGTCTGGTATGAGTACTACTCAAATTAGTATTCCATTCATTACGCAAAATAGTGATGGTCCATTACATTTAGAGGTATCTTTAACTAGAAGTAAATTTGAAGAATTATGTATGGATTTGTTTGAAAGTACACTTGAACCAGTTCGTAAAGCACTTAAAGATGCTAAATTAAAGAATAGTGATATTAATAAAGTGTTACTAGTTGGTGGTTCAACTCGTATTCCTTATATTCAAGAATTAGTTAAGAAAGAATTAGGCCAAGAACCAAGTAAAGGTGTAAATCCTGATGAAGTTGTAGCTATGGGTGCTGCTATTCAAGGTGGAGTTCTAACTGGTGAAGTTGATGATTTAGTATTACTAGATGTAACACCATTGTCACTTGGTATTGAAACTTTAGGTGGTGTTATGACTGTCTTGATTCCAAGAAATACAACTATTCCAACAAGTAAGAGTCAAGTATTTAGTACTGCTGCTGATAATCAACCTGCTGTAGATATTCATATTTTACAAGGTGAAAGATCTATGGTAGCTGACAATAAAACTTTAGGAAGATTCCAATTAACTAATATTCCACCTGCTCCAAGAGGAGTACCTCAAATTGAAGTTAAATTTGATATTGATGCTAATGGTATTGTTAATGTTACTGCTAAAGATTTAGGTACAAATAAAGAACAAAGTATTACAATTACCGCTTCAAGCAATTTAAGCGATGAAGAAATTGACAAAATGATGAAAGAAGCTGAAGCTAATAAAGAACAAGATGAAAAGCGTAAAGAAGAAGCTGATTTGAGAAATGAAGCTGATGGTATTATCTTTGCTACTGAGAAAGCTATTAAAGATTTAGGCGATAAAGTAGATGAAAAAGATAAGAAAGAAGCAGAAGAAAAAATAGAAGACCTAAAGAAAGCCTTAGAAAGCAATGATATTGAGGATATCAAAGCTAAGAAGGATGCTTTAAATGAAAAAGCAATGACTTTGGCTACTAAAGTTTATGAAGAAGCTGCTAAGAATAGAGAAGCTGAAGCTAATAATGATGAAGAAACATCTAATGATAAAAAAGATGATGTTAAAGAAGCAAATTACGAAGAAAAATAATTGTTTAATATAACTAAAAGTTCTAGGCGACTAGAACTTTTAGGCTATTTGTGAAAGGAATAATATGCAAAAGTATAATAGTAGGGCAGAAGTACCAGATAAATATAAATGGGATTTAAGTGAGTTTTTTGAAAACGATGAGCAATTTAATGAAGCATTTAATGAAACTAAGGATTTAATAATTGAGTTATCTAATTATAAAGGGTGTACTAAAGATAGTAAGAGATTATATGAATTTTTAATTAAGGAAACTAAAGCTATTGCTGATTGGGAAGATCTTTTTGGTTATGCTATGTTGGTTGATGATCAAGAATTAGGAATTCCAAAAAGTATCGAAAGAAAAAATAGAGGAATCCAATTAAATGCAGAATTAAATAAAAATATTAGTTTCTTTGCTCCAGAATTATTAGAATTAACTCAAGAGGAATATGATAAATTGTTTGAAGAAAACTCGCAGTTGAATGAATTTAAAGCTGATTTGGATCGAATATATCGTGAAAAAGAGCATATTTTAAGTGAAAATGAAGAAAAAATAATTGCGGAATTAGGAGTAGTAGCTGATAAATGTGATGATATGTCTTCTAATTTAATCAATAGACAACATGATTATGGTAAATTAAAGCTAGAAGATGGTAGTAAAGTAGAAATTGCTACTAATAATTATCGTAAATTAATGAAAAATAAAGATGTTAAAATAAGGAAAAAGATTTATAATTCATTTAATAAAACATTGAAGCAATATAGTGGAATAAGTGCTGATATTTTAAATAATTATGTTACTTTTAATGATAAAGTTGCAAAATTACATCATTTTGCTAATGCTTGGGAAGCTAAGTTATTTAGTCTTAATATACCTAAAAGTGTTTATGATAACTTGGTTAATGTTACTGAAACTAATGTTAAGCCATTACAAAAATATATAAGTTTGAAGAAAAAAGTTTTAGGTTTAAAAAAGTATCATTTATATGATAATGCTTTAGATTTGGTGGATAATGAAAAAGAATATACGATAGAAGAAGCTCAAGAGTTAGTTTTTAATGCCTTAAAACCATTAGGTCAATCTTATTTAGATAAGTATAAAAAAATAATTGATAAGCATTATATTGATTATTGTCAGTATAAGGGTAAGTGCAATGGTGGTTATTCATTTGCTGCTTTAAATCATGATTCAAGAATAATGATGAATTTTAATTATGATTTAGAGTCCGTTTCAA
>CALVJF010000059.1 GCA_944331885.1 uncultured Bacilli bacterium | reverse complement strand
TTTGTATAGAACACTGTATATGGTTTATATAATGAAGCTCTAGATTCTTGTAACTTAATATTTTGATTTTTAGGAACAACAATTTTAATAGTTTCACATCCTCCATCTATTTTACAAGTAGAGATAACTTTATCGTTGTCAGTTTGAGAAGAAGATGCTGAACCTCCCTGACATTCATAATAATCATCAGCATAAGAATCTTGGCAATACAATGGTGCATCAGCTTCAGCTTTCATTTCATCTTCTCCAACTTGAGCAATAAAGTAATTATTTTCTTTAATAAATGTTGACATATAGTAATCTTCTTCATATGCATAAGAAATTATCGGATCAAATTCATAGTCGTTTTGCCAAGCCGAGCAATCTTTGATTTCATCAATCATGTCCTCACGATCACCAATCAATTCATTATAACTTTGTTCAGCTTGCGCTATCATACCAGATAGCTTAGTATAATTTCCATCTGAATCCCAGTCAACTTCTACAACATCACAGCCATCACAACCACAACTAACAGAACCATATCCATAAACATCATCCATATTAAAGTAATCATTATTTTTTAAGCTTTGTGTTTTAGTACTTATTGTTCCTTCTCCCGTATTATTAGAATTTTTATTATAAACATATAAAACTATACTTTTATCGACAGTTTCAGATTCTTTCCACTCTGCTTTTTCTGGTCCAGATCCACTACAACAAGGTTCAGCATCCTCACCGCACTCACCTGAACAACAGCCATGGGAACTATGTACATCTTCGTCATTTTCATCAATCTTTTTCCCATCTTCTACACCTTGCTTAACCCAAATTAAAGTTTGCCAATAGTTAAAGGCTTCTACAATTTGATCATTAATATCGTCTAAATCATATAAGAAATACCCTTCTTTATATTGACCAGACTGTGAACCATACTTAATATTTGTTGTAACACAAGTTCTTGTTCCTTTCATCTTAGCACTTAGCATAAAGTAAGTACCAGCTTGAATGTCATGTTGTGATCCTGGCAATGTAAATTCCCAATCTTCTATACAAGACACAGAACAATATCTATTCTTTTTATTTTCAGTATCACTAGGTAAAGGCATTCTATAACTATTACCAGCTGCATCTTTCTTTGGAGCATTAGCAGGTATATTATTACGCATATCAGTTACACACAAATTATAATTAACTTCTCCGGTTGCTTTTTCAATTCCTTCTTTTACATATGCTTCTACAGGTTCACCGGAATCATCACAAACATTAGGTAAATATGTTTTTATACAATCAAAAGTACAATATTGTTCGTAAATAGGATCATCGACAGCCAATTGACCGCAGCATCCTTCATTTAAAAACTCATCTTTATCAAAACTAGGATCTCCAGGAGTTAATTTTGGTGATTTAAAGCAAGCTACATCACAATAGTTATAAAAATATTCTTCAACTTCTTCAACATCTTGAAATTGAGTTATATCAATATCGCACATAGAAACTTCAAAAGTTTGCTTTTTACCACGAACAGTACTTTCAGCGAATAAAATCATTCTTTGAAAATTTGCACCATGAGTAGTTGAATATGCAATCATCGCATTAGTATAATCTCTTGAATCAAAATAATCAACCTCCACCTCAACTTTTACAGTTTTAGCAGCAAGATCAGATAATTTTCCAGATAATCTTACTTGATATTTTAATTCAGAAGTACTTCCATCATTTAATACTTTCTCAGCAGATATTGGATTTCCCGCTTCATCTAAAATTTCGCATTTAATTTTGTCATTATCACATGTGACTCTTAAATTTTTAACATAACTCTTAGTTTTATCTGTACCATCAAATGCATCAATACCAGATAAAGTACCCGTTATATTTTTTACAAATGAGAAAGATTCATCAATTTGCGTTTTTTCTACCTCTACAGTACTACTAAAAGTCAGCTCATTTTGGCCTTTCCATATATCATCTATTGTTGCATTTTTGGCTTCATTATATAACGCTACAGCAGCATTATAAATATTAGTTCCAGCGCTAGTTGAAGGTCTAAATCTATAATATTTACATTTTGAATTACTATCATTACATAATCCATCAATAAACATTGAAGTGTAACGATAAGCTTCACCATTATATTTATAATCTCCTACAGATTCATGACCCAATCCACCGTAGTTAAATCCTACATGATAAGTCAACCAACGAGCTGCTATGTTTGTAATCATATAATTATCGCTCGTTAAATATTGATTATTATTATAATTATGGTTTGGGTAAGCGTTTTGATAAATATAGACAATTCCTCTATCATATCTTCCAACAGTACCATTACTTTCAGGATTTAAATCTCTCTCCCATCTATAAGTACTATCAGATGATGTAGGCCCTGAATTGGATGGATCCAAACAATATGCAATATATTTTGAATTATCATTAGCACAGTTTTCACCACTTTTATTTATAGAAACCAAATATTCACTTATTGTGAAAGCCCCTAAACCGGTCTGGATTCTCCTATTATTTTTTATTCCAGAATTATATGCTGGTTTTTTAGGACTTATATAAAAACTCTTACAATAATCTTTTGAACTTTCCACTTTAGCAGTTTGTGTTAAAGCAGCATTTATTGTTCCCGAAGAACCATCACCACTATTTTCACCAGTTCCTTCTGCTGGGCCACCACCAGCACCACTTCCATTAGCACCAACGCCAAAACTATTAGGTAAACCATTTACAACTACAATTCCAAATAATAAAACTATAGTCACACACAAAACAATTAAATATGTAATTTTAGTATCTATTGCCTTTTTCATTATACGATTCTACTCCTTTTCTTTTTAACTATCACAAAAACGCCAACACCAGTTATAATAGCTATAAGAATTATTACATATTTATACTTAACTATAAAATCTCTTAAATTTTCAAAAAAGCTTTCATCTTCAACAGTTTCTTCCGCAGAATTATTAAGCTTTTTTAAATAATCATCTCTTTCTGATACAAATTCCTCATAAGTTTTATCCGTTTCAATAAATTTCTGGCACAAATAAAACTCTGGAGTTTCCTCACACATTTCCCAATAATAATATGTATTAAATTTCGGAACCCTCAAAGTACTAATCCTTAATTCATCAGTATCACAAGTTTCATCAGCAGCATAAACATCAAATTCATAATTTATAACTCTAGACACATCTTCAGAATTAAAAATTATCACACCATCTTTAACATCATCATATGTATAATTCCAAGTCTTTTTTATTTCTGGATCTTTGACTGTCAATTTCAAATCTTCAGTCAAATTATAAATATATATTTTCATATATGTTTGAGTAACCGGCACCTCTTCACCATCGACGTTACCTTCTAAAGTTTTTTCAGCTATTTCATATTTAAACTTCATATTATTAGCTTGACTACGATAATTATTTCTCTCAGCATACCCACACTCAGCTTTTACAGTAATTATGCCAATAAATGTAGTAACTAATAATGCCCAAAATACGACTATAATTTTTTTCATAGTTCACCTACCTATTTTTCTAAATATAATTGTAGCATGAGTTATAAAAAAGAACAATACTAATTTCAACAATTGCCACACCAAAACAAATGTGTTATTATTAAAAAGGTGATAATATGAATAAAAAATTTATAACAATTATAATAATAGCAATAGGATTACTAGCTATAGGTGGAATGCTATACGCTAGTTACAAAATGAATCAAGAGCAAAAAAAGCTAGATGCTCGTTTAATTGAACTACATTACGACACATTAAAAGAAAAAATTGATAACCAAGATTCTTTTATTCTTGTATTAACAGCTTCCGATTGTTCACATTGCGCCCAATACAAACCAGTCTTAAAAAAAGTATTACTCGAATATAATTTATACGCTTACGAGATTCAAACAGACACATTAACTAATTCTGAAGAAAAAGCTTATTTAAATAGTATTGCTACTATTAATGGGACTCCAACTACTATATTTATTGAAAACGGTCAAGAAAAATCAACTCTAAATCGTTTAGTAGGAAGTAGAACAAGAGACGACATTATTGCCCGCCTAAAGAACTTAGGATACATCGAATAAGGAGAACCATATGACAAATAATAACACGATATCATTTTCTGAATTATGTAAAGGAATCCTAATAATTATTATTTATTTATTTCTTCCTAACATAGTCTTATTACCTATTTTACCATTTATTAATGAACCATCACCCTTTTTAGCAAGTATTCTTCTTCTAACCGCACAAGCTATAACAACTATTATCGTTATCTTATATTTTGCTAAAAATATTAAACAAGAATTCAAAGAATTTATTAAAAAACCTGAAATAAAAAAGTATTTTAAATATTATGTTTGGGGATACATAGCAATGGTTATCTCTAACCTCATTATAAATATTATTTTATTTGATGGTGGTATTGCAACTAATGAAGCTAATAATCGTGAGCTTTTAACTACGATGGCCATTTATGCAATTCCTAGCATGGTAATCTTTGCGCCAATTTGTGAAGAACTAATTTTTAAAAAGAGTTTTACCAAGACTTTTAGTAATAAATACCAATTTATTATTTTTACAGGCGTATTATTTGGATCAGCACATTTAATTAGCGGTGGATTAACTTTACAAAATCTTTTATATATTATTCCTTATAGTTCCTTAGGCATTGCCTTTAGTTATATGTATATTAAAAGTAATAATATTTTTACCAGTATTACATACCACTGTATTCATAACAGTTTAACAATATTGTTATTATTGCTAACTATATTATAAAGGAGTGCAAATGAAGAAAGAAATAAAAGAATTACCAACAGAAGAAAATGCTAATTTAGAAGAGCCAAAAAAGAAAAAACATATAATCTTAAAAATTATCGGTATATTATTTTTAATATTTTGCTTAGCATTAGCATATGCACATTTTATCGGAACAAAAGGATACATTATCAAAGAATATAAAGTTGAATCTTCCAAAATTCCAGAAGAAATGAATGGCTTAAAAATAGTCCATTTCTCAGATTTACATTATGCAACAACAATTAACAACAAAGAAATGCAAAAAATAATAAAAAAAATTAATGAATTAAAACCAGATATTGTTGTTTTCACTGGTGATTTATTAGACAAAAATCACCAATTAAATGATTCTCAAAAACAAGAACTTATTAATAACTTAAAAAATATAAATGCAACTCTATTTAAATATGCCGTGAGTGGTAATCACGATTATAGTGACGATATATTTATAGATATATTTGATAAATCTTCTA
>CALVJF010000058.1 GCA_944331885.1 uncultured Bacilli bacterium | reverse complement strand
AAACACCTTGTATTATACTATAATCAGACTTATTTCCTTTTTTATTAAAAAAACGGACTTCCAAATGAAAATTAGCGTCGAATGTTTATAAATAATTAAAATAGTTGATTTTTATTGAAAAATATAATATAATTTACCAAGAAGTTTCTTCTTGGTTTAAATCTTCTCCAGTTTTAAACTAGGATTAAACCGATTTATTAAGAATAGGAGGTTTTACTTTATGGCAGTTTCTAAAGAAAGAAAAGCAGAATTAGTAAAAAAGTTTGGTAAAGATGCTAAAAATAGTGGTGCTACTGAAGTTCAAATTGCAATTCTTACCGAAGAAATTAATGAATTAACAGAGCATTTAAAAGAACATAAGCATGATTACCATTCAAAAAGAGGCTTACTTATGAAAGTAGGTAAAAGACGTAGTTTATTAACTTACTTAAAAAATAACGATGTAGTAAGTTATCGTGAACTAATCAAAGAGTTAAATTTAAGAAAATAGGGCACTTGTTTTATAAGTGTCTTTTTTTATAGAATCGAGGTAATGTATGAATAAAAAAATATTTGAATTTGATTTTTTAGGGCGCAAAATAGTTGTTGAAACTGGCTGGTTAGCTAAACAAGCTAACGGATCAGTTTTAGTTCGCTATGGCGATACCGTTATTTTAACTGCTGCAGTAATGGGTAAAAATGCTATTACTCAAGATTTTTTTCCGTTAACAGTAGTTTACCAAGAAAAATTATACAGTGTTGGCAAAATTCCTGGCGGATTTATTAAAAGAGAAGGAAGACCAACTGATGCCGCAACTCTAGCAGCTCGCTTAATCGATCGCCCAATTCGTCCAATGTTTGATGAAAACTTTCGTAATGAAGTTCAGGTAATTAATACTGTACTATCAGTAGATCAAGATAACTCCCCTGAAATGACCGCGTTATTTGGCTCTTCATTGGCTTTAGGAATAAGTAATATTCCATTTGATGGTCCAGTTGCTGGTGTAGTTGTTGGTAAAATAGGCAAAGAATATATTATTAACCCTACAACTGAAGAATTAGAAAAATCAACAATATCATTAACTGTTGCTGGAACTAAAGAAGCTATTTGCATGGTAGAAGCGGGTAGTAAAGAAGTTTCTGAAAAAGAAATGCTTGAAGCTTTAATAGTAGGCCATGAACATATTAAACTATTATGCGAATTCCAAGAAAGAATAATAAATGAAATAGGCAAAGAAAAAGTTGAAGTTGAACTAGCTAAAATTGATGAAGATTTACAACAAGCAGTTGAAGAATATGCAACTAAAGATATGTTAGAAGCAATTCAAATTAAAGATAAAATTGCTAAATACGAAGCAATTGATAATGTTAAAGAAAGAACAATTGAAAATTTTACTGAAGTTTATGCCGATAAAGAAAATATTGACGACTTATTAAAACAAGTTAAAAAAGTTGTAGATATGATTGAAGCCAATGAAGTAAGAAGATTAATTACTGATAAAAAGATTAGACCAGATGGTCGTGCAATGGATGAAATAAGGCCGCTAAGTGCTTGTATTGATTTATTACCTAGAACCCATGGCTCAGCTGTATTTACTAGAGGTGAAACTCAAAGTTTAGCAACAACCACTTTAGGAGCGTTAGGTGAACATCAAATACTTGACGGTTTAGGATTAGAAGACTCAAAAAGATTCATGCTTCATTATAATTTTCCCCAATTTTCAGTTGGTGAAACAGGTCGTTATGGCGCTCCAGGTCGTCGTGAAATAGGCCATGGTGCATTAGGAGAAAGAGCATTATCAGCAGTAATTCCAAGTGAAGAAGAATTCCCTTATACAATACGTGTTGTTAGTGAAATATTAGAAAGTAATGGTTCTTCATCGCAAGCAACAATTTGTGCAGGCTGTTTAAGTTTAATGGCAGCCGGAGTGCCAATCAAAGCTCCAGTAGCAGGCATTGCAATGGGATTAATAAGCAATGGTAAAAAATATACGATTCTAACTGATATTCAAGGATTAGAAGACCATATGGGAGACATGGACTTTAAAGTAGCAGGCACAAGAAAAGGTATTACTGCATTACAAATGGATATTAAAATTAAAGGTGTTACTAAAAACATTTTAAAAGAAGCTTTAGCCCAAGCAAAAAAAGCTCGTTTAGAAATACTTGATATGATGGAAACAGTTATTGATAAACCTCGTGCTGAACTAAGTAAATATGCCCCAAAAATAGTTACAATGCAAATTGATCCTGAAAAAATTAAAGATGTAATTGGTCGTGGCGGAGAAATGATTACTAAAATTATTCAAGAAGCTAGCAATGTAATAAGTGTTAATGATAAAGATGCTGTTAAAGTTGATTTAGAAGATGATGGTCGTGTCTTGATTTATCATAATGACATAAATGTCATAAATAAAACTAAAGAAATGATTGAAAATGTAGTTCGAGAAGTTGAAGTAAATAAAATATATAACGGCCGCGTTGTAAAAATAGAAGAATTTGGTTGCTTTGTTGAAATCTGGCCAGGCTGTGAAGGATTAGTTCATATTTCGCAACTAGCAGAAGAACGTGTTAAAAAAACAACAGATATCGTAAAAATAGGGGATGAAATAATTGTTAAAGCTTTAGGCTATGACAATAAAGGACGCTTAAATCTATCTCGTAAAGAAGCTCTCCCAAAAAGTAAAAAACCACAAAAAAAGGATTGATAATTAATCCCTTTTTTTGTGGCTTAATAATAAGAATAAAAATTATCATCAGGACAAATTATTGATTGTAAATTATAATCTTCATCATAATATTGACAAACACATTGTCCATCAACGCAATCTTTACAATTAAAAGCTAAATCACAATAAGCATTACTAATTTCATTATTAGAATTATTAATAGTTGTACTCAAACTATTTTCTATTAAATCATAGAATATTGTACCTTGAAGAGCTTTTTCTAAATTGTCAATAATTAATTGAAGATCTTCCTCAGTCAAATCCTCAGCATTAATTGCATTATTTGTATTAACATCTCCGATTTTAGCGCCGATTTCCATATTAGCATCTAAATTAACATCAAAAGTAAATTCCTCACCATCTATATTAGCTTTAACACTAAAATCTACTTTAGCACTCATTTTTTTGTCAGTTTTTTCAACTTGTTCAAAAGTCACTGTGCCATTAACTTTTATATCATAAGAAGCAAAGCTAAAGTCATAATCAATAGTTGTTTTTTTATCATTTTCATTTGTTATTTTTAATTTTAAATAATCGGAATCATCACCAATATTAATATTACATACATCGCCTTCACATTCAATAGTAGTAAATGCTTCCTCGCTATTTAATTCTACATTATATAATTCCCATTTTGTAATATTATTATAGTCGGAATAGAAAAGAACTTCTTCACCATCACTATAAATACTAAAACCAACTATAGTATTAGCAAAACCCTTGGTATAAATATTGATAATAGAATCTTCATATGTACTAAGATCAACATCTTTAGCTTCTTCTAAAGTACTTTTAACTTCGTCTTCAGTAGTACCTGATAGATTAACCAATTTTTCTATTAATTCTTTATCTTCAAGCATTGCATCAATAATACTTTTAATAGTATTTTTCATTGTTTCCGCATCCAAATTATAAGAGTTACTGTTTACTTTTAATTTTTCACCATTAACAGTAATTTCTACACTTTCTTTAGATAATTTTTCCTTATCAATACTATTTATTGCATAATCCTTAACTTTTTTTACGATATAATCTAAATCGTCATAATTTACTTCAAAATCATTTTCATAAACATATGAATCAAAATCAATCTCATCTTCAGCATCAGCATAAATAATTCGATCAAATAATTGCTCTGATTTTAAGTATGCCTTATTATCTAACACATAAGCTAATAATTCGATTAGTTTATCACTATTTTCACTTATTCCTAAACCTAATTCAATCTTTTTATTTTTTACATCTAAACCTGTATTAAAAGAGTAGGTATAATTAGTAAAATCCTTTAACTCATCGATATTTGTATCAAATTTAACATTACCATTTAATTTAATTGTTTCGTTTTCTAAATCATCTTCAAAAGTATTTTCTTTAGCAATTTTTAACATGTTACTAAATTCACTATAACCAGAATTTATAGCACTTTTAAATAAATTGTATGGCGAACTAGTATATGTTTTATAACCTATAAAACCAGCTATAGCTGCGATTGCAACAATTATTAATATTCCAATTATTATTTTTACTTTTCCATTTTTTTTCTTTTTCTCATTATTTTGACCAAATGTAAATCCTTGTTGTGCTAAATTATCATTAGGAGTTAAAGCTTCATTTAACCCTCCATTATTCATTACAGTTCCTGGATTCGCTACTGGTTCATTAGTGTTACTTCCAACATTACTTTCTATATTTGTTGAATTATTTGTCATATTATTATCAACTACATTACTATCAACACTACTAGAAACATTATCATTAGCATTGCTTACATAATTATTATTTACAGTAGTAGAAGTAATATCATTATTAGTAGTATTAACTCCAGGAGTATTAACATCCAAACCATTACTTACTGAATCAAAATTACTATTTCCATTTGGAACTGAGTTATTTAATGGATTTGGATTAGTATTGATACTATTTGTACCATTATTTTGCGATTGCTCATTACCGCCAACCATTTTCTCACACCTTCCTATGTTAAAAATATATCACAATTTGTCGAATAATAAAATATTTTTTTTATTAAAAACATAAATTTAATTGAGGTGAATTATGAAAAAAATAATATTTTTTCTATTTGTTACATTTATATCTATTGTAAATGTATCTGCAGGTGAATTAACACCGAATGCTAAATCAGCTATTTTACTTGAATATTCCACCGGCAAAATACTTTATAAAAAAAATGAAAATTCCAAATTAGCTCCAGCATCAATGACTAAATTAATGACACTTTTATTAATAATGGAAACTATTGAAGAAGGAAATTTAAAAATGAGTGATTCAGTTTTAATTAGCGAAAATGCTGCCAAAATGGGAGGCAGTCAAATATTTTTAGAACCGAATTCTAATATGAAAGTTGAAGAATTAATTAAAGGAATAGCCATTGCTAGTGGAAATGATGCAAGCGTAGCAATGGCCGAAAAAATAGGCGGTACTGAAGAAGAATTTGTTAACATGATGAATCAGAAAGCTCAAGCATTAAATTTAAAAAACACTCATTTTTCAAACGTACATGGTTTAGATGCTGAAAATCATTATTCCTCAGCTTATGACA
>CALVJF010000057.1 GCA_944331885.1 uncultured Bacilli bacterium | reverse complement strand
TTTTTTGATTAATTGTCTTTTCGTCTTTTAATAAGACCTGCATCTTCTTTTTACCTGTCACCAACATATTATCACCATAATTCAATTATAACATAATAATTATTTATAAAATAAATAAATCGTGATAAAATATTAATATAATAGAAAAGGGGATATAAAATGAAGTTAAAAGATCAAATTGCCATAGTTACTGGTGGTGCAATGGGTAACGGCTTAGGAATAGTTAAAGTATTTTTAAAATACGGAGCTACCGTAATTATTCTCGATTATAGTGATGAATTAAATACGACATTAAAAAAATTAAATAACTATAAGAATCAGTTATTTGCATATAAAGTTGATATTCGCAATGAAGAGAGTATTCAAAAATGCATAAATCATATTATTCAAAACCACAATCATATTGATGTTTTAGTAAACAATGCAGGAATTTGTAACTTAGAACTTTTTGCAAACATGTCCTCAGAACTAAGAGACAAACACTTCGACATCAATATTAAAGGAAGTTGGAATGTAACTAAAGCAGTAATACCATATATGGAGAAAAATAAAAAAGGCTCTATAATTAATCTTTCTAGTGTTACTGGGCCAATGGTAGCTGATACAGGCGAAGTTGCATATGCAACTACCAAAGCAGCTTTAATTGGCTTTACGAAATCATTAGCAATCGAAGAAGTAGAAAATAATATTCGCGTTAACGCTATTCTTCCCGGATACATTTTAACCCCAATGGTTGAAAAGATGGCCCAAGAAACTAATGAACAAAACCCTCAAGAAGTAATCGATAACATTGCTAAAGCAATACCAATGCGTCGCTTGGGAACTCCAGAAGAAATTGGCGAATTAGCAGCATTCCTAGCTTGTGATGAATCAAGTTACATAACAGGTCAAACTATCGTTATAGATGGTGGATCCACACTTCCAGAAACAAATTCAATGGGTATATAAAAAGCTCCACTAAATGGAGTTTTTAATTGTTAAAAAATTTATTTGATTTTTCTGTTTCCTTAACATCAGTAACTAAAGACGACATCAAAACAGTTTTATCTAGTTCCTGATACTTTTGCTTTTCCGCACTTTTTCTTTCAGTAGGAAACATATCCGCAACAGTAACTTCAGGTTTTACCTCTGGCTTTTTAACCAAGTCAGGATTATTTGTAAAAAATTTGCCAGTATTTAATTCTACATTTAAATTATTATCTACACTTACAGGTTGATTATTATTTAAATCAACTTGACTAATAGCAATATTTTCTTCATTTTTTTCACTTTCCATATCCAAAACTTCATGATTATTTTCCATTTTGCTATTTGGATTAACAACTATTCCACAATCTTCCAAAGATTCTATAGGTTTATTAAAAGCATCAACTTTAGTTTCTATCTTTCGATTGTCAATAACTTCTGAACCAGTATTATCAAATACAGTTGGCGGAGGTGTTAATTTTTTCTTCCTTTTTTTCAGTTTTAAAAATAGAACAATACCACCACTTATTCCAACTAAAATTAAAGCACCTATTAATATTGGCCAGTAATTAAAAAATTTAAATTCAAATTCTATACTATCAACTTCACTATTTATTAAATCCCATGTTAAAGTTCGACCATCATCAGATACTTTATCAGCATTACTTTTCAAAACTTTAGTTGGCAGCTTAATTACAAAAGTCATATCATAATCAACGTTTGGAACTATGTCATTCTCCATGTTTGTTAAATCTATTTTACCTTTATATATATTACCATCTTTACTAAAAATAGTTTTATCGCTTATTTCACCAAAATCTTCAATTTTTAAATTTGGCTCTTTACCAGCAATACTATCAATATTAGCAATTTTCTTAGAAAATTTAAAACCACGATAAGTACCATCATCATATTGTGATTTTTCAAATTCATACTGACTATAGTCTACTCCTGAATCAGAAGACAGCATTTCTTCCAAATAATTCCATTTTTCTTCGTCAGAAAATTCCTCACTATTCTCTGAATTGGACATCAATCCAGTTATTAGTTCATCATCAAGAGCAGTTATAATAGAAACATCAATCGACTTATCGGCCTTAATTTCTAAAGTATATTCACCCTTTAATGAACAAGCTCCCAATATAAAAGTAACCCCTATTAAACAAATAATTTTAAAAAAAGATTGTCCTTTTTTCATTATCTCACCAGTTTCTTTATTCTTAATAATATTTTAACAAATATCTTCAAATAAAAAAAGAGATTTTGAATTATATATTAGGATCAACTAATATTTTAATTGCAGAATCCTCTCCATTTGTAAGTCTTTCATATGCTTTTTGAACATCTTTTAAACTAACAATATCATCAATAAACTTAGATACATCAATCTCTCTTCTACCAATCATATCGATACAGCTTTTAAATTCTTCTTTAGTATAAGCAATAGCACCTTTTAAAGTCATCTCACCCATTACAGCCATTACTAAAGGTACATTAACCGGAGTTAAAGAAACACCTACTAATACAACTGTTCCTCCAGGCTTAACCGCAGTAATGGCACTAGTAACCGCTGCACTATTTCCACAGCATTCAATTACTACATCAAATCCACCTAAAGTATCTGCCATTAACGTTTTAATCAAATCCGGATTAGTAGCGTCATAAAATTTTTCAGCAACTCCAAGCTTTATAGCTTTTTTTCCACGGCTTAAATTAACTTCACTTACAGCTACATAGCTAGCTCCAGCTTTTTTTGCAAACATACAACTTAATAAGCCAATAACTCCACCACCAATAACTAACACTTTCGAACCTAATTTGATATTAGCTAAGTTAACCGCATGCATAGCAACAGCCGAAGGCTCTACCATAGCCATTTCTTCATCACTAACATTATCAGGTACTTTATAAACCATATCCATTCTTACATTCATTTTTGGGGCATAAGCTCCTGGATTATCCAAAGATAAACCACTAGCATATGTCCAAGTTTGACGGCAATACTGAGGATTACCAGTCAAACAAGCTTCACACTTTCCACAAGGAGAAATTGGTAAAGCAGTAACACGATCGCCAATATTAAAATCTTTATTTCCATTATTATCACTAACTACACCACAAAATTCATGCCCTAAAACTAATCCTTTTGGTTCACCAACATCCCAATAATGAATATCAGAACCACATATACCAGCCTTTTTAACATCAATAACTATATAGCCGTCTTTTACTTTTGGCTCTTCAACATCTAAAACTTCAAACTTTTTCTTATCAACTAAAACTGCACTTTTCATTAAGCACCTCCATATAATAATATCTTAACACATTATTTAATTTTTCTTAACAAACAATTTACTTATTTACATAAAAAAATAAGAATAAATTATTTATTCTCATAATTTTTTCTTATTAAGTCAGTCTTTTTCGATACTTCATAGCTTCTAATGGAAATTCTTTTTCAGCGCCAAGAAGTGTACAATTAACCTTTTGATTATACAACTCTTCTGCAAAACCTCTTATAACAGCAACAATTTCATCAGCATCTTGACGACTTATACCATATCTTAAACACTCCTCATCAGTTATTAATAAAGCTTGACGATGAAATTGATAAAATATATCTGCCAAATCACAACCTTCAGCAATTTTTTTAACTACAAAAGGATGATTTCTTAATATTTTAATAATTCTAGGATCATCCATATCAATATTTTTTTCACTTTGATATTTAATAAATGCAATTGCCGAATGAACTTTATCAATCATATGAACTACTTTTGATTCAATATCAACTCTCGATTCATAAGAATTTAATATTGATTCCAAGTCCATTACATTTCCAAATCTTTTTGCCAAGTAATCGATAGCTATTTTTGTAACCCTTTCAATTTCTTCATCACTTATACCCTCGAATCGAGTAATATCTCCTGTTATAGCTTCAGGCAAGTCATGACAAAGAGCATAATCTCTAATCTTATTACCATCTAAAAAATTTGGCAAATACTTTTCTAACAAGCGATAAATTAATAATAAATCCAAAACATGATTTTTAACGTCTTCTAATCTCTCTCTTTCAATATGCCATAATTGAGGACCACTTCTCACAATGTCTCCCAGAATATCAAAAACCATATATAATTTAACATCATCATTAAAATTATAAGCCATAAAAATCCTTCTTTCGTTTGCTTATTATACAAAATAAAAAGTAAAAGTACAAATTGCCCTTTACTTAATAATTTTTTCTAATAAGATTCTTTTCTTAAATCCACCATTTTTTAATCTTTTTTTATCAGCCTCGCCAATTAGATCCTTTAAAGTAAATCCATTAAATTCAGCCATTGCTAGCAGTAATTCTAGTTTATCCGCCAATTCTTTTTTTCTTTCAACAGCAGAAGTAGCATTTCTAACTTCTTCTAATTCTTCTATATCTTTTTTTAACAAATAATTCCAATAATCTTCGTCATTTAAATAACGCCAAACTGCAGTTTCACCATCGTTTTCAATTATTTTTATAATATTATCTCTTACCAATTTATCATATTTAATTTCCAAAATATTACCTCCTATTATTAATAAGCATAATAACATATTTTTTTAATTAATACTATCATTGTCAAAAATTTAACGAAATGCTACAATAAATAAAAGGAGGCACCAAAATGTATAATTATAATTTACTTCCAAACGAAGAAGTAAAAAAAATATTTGATAGCATAACCATACAACACCAAAAAGATATTAAAGAAACAAGTATTATAATTACTAATCAAAGAATATTATTTTTAGACTATTTAATTGATCCTAATTCACCAGAAGAAGTATTACGTATAGCTAGTGGAGTACAATACCCCAAATATAAAGAAGTGTATTATCAAATAAATTTAAAAGACATAACTAAAATTGAAAATCATTCTAAATACCGTTTAATTTTAAAAGACAATTTTTATTTCGAATTTGAGGATAAAGAATTATATACTGTAATAACCAAACTAATAAAGTAAGAAATCATTGATTTCTTTTTTTTAATATCATCCTAGCAGTCTCAATGTTATCAAAATCATCACTATCTAGAAAATATATAAAATTACCATTTGCAGCGTCGAGACCTACATTTCTAGCACCACCAGGATAAAGTCTTTTTTCATTATGGATAGCTACGATATTTTTAAAATGCTTAGTATAATAATCCATAATTATTTTTGAACTATCTGTACTACAATCATCAACTAAAATTATTTCTATATTAGAATAACTTTGATTTAAAACTGAATCTATACACCTTTTTAAAAACTTTTCAGCATTATAAACAGGAATTATCACACTTACTAAAGAACTTATTTATATCCCCTACTCATTAAAGAATAATCTATTTTATCACTATTATTAATATTTTTTACTACAAACAAATAAAAAATAACTTCTTATAA
>CALVJF010000056.1 GCA_944331885.1 uncultured Bacilli bacterium | reverse complement strand
AAATAGTATGAATTTTACCATCAGGAAATATATTAGCTACCAAGCCATCTAAATATGTACTACACAACTTAGCATAGTTACGATATTCCAAAATCAATTCTATAATTGGATGCTTTCCTACCAATTTATGTAAAACTTTAACATCTGTTTTATATTGACCAGAACCGCTTTTTTTACCATAAGGCAATCCTAACTTTTCAAATAATATAACTCCTAATTGTTTAGGACTACTAATATTAAATTCTTCCCCAGCCAAATCATAAACTTCTTTTTCAATCTCAGTTAATTTAATCTTAATTTCTTTACTCATTTCTTCTAGAATTGAACTATCTAATTTAATTCCTGCAAATTCCATTTTACCTAAAACTCTAATTAAAGGCATTTCAATATTTTTAAATAATTCATACATATCTTCTTTTTTTAATTCTAATACAAAATCATCACGACTATCAAAGATATATCTACTCTTTAAAACCAAACTTCCTTTAATATTTCCCTCTTTAAGTAACTTATCATAAAAAGCAATCTTATAACCTTTACTATTCATTATATAAGCTATATCATCTTTAACATTATAATTAAGTAAATATAAAGCTATCATTAAATCAAAGTTAACTTTTTTTAAATCAATCCCTAGTCTTTTGAGTAATACAAAATCTTTTTTAAAATCATAAGTATATAAAATTTTATCTTTTATTTTTTCTATTACATCTTTAACTAACTCTTTATTAATAAAATAATTATTATTTTTTGTACTAACACTCATTCCTAAAATTTCGGCTTTATGATAATTTTCTTCACTACATTCAATATAAAAAGCATATTCATCACATTCTTCTATTTCACTAACACTTTTTATTTCTTTAAATTCAACACCAGTAATTTCCTTTTCTTCAACGTTATCTTTAATCAATGAATAAAACTCTAATTCACGATATATATCATATAAAGAATTATAATCTGCTCCTTGATATTTAATATCTTCAAAAGTAATATTAAGTGGAACATCACGATATATAGTCGCAATTTCCTTACTCATAAAAGCATTATCTCGATCATTAATTAACTTTTCCTGCATTTTACCTTTAATCTCATCAATATGTTCATATATTCCCTCTACTGAATCATATTTTTGTAATAAAGTTAAAGCTGTCTTTTCACCAATTCCTTTAACTCCTGGAATATTATCTGAAGAATCACCAGCCAAGCCTTTTAAATCAATAATCCTGATAGGTTCAATTCCATAATCAGCAACAAATGTTGCATGATTATAACGAATATAATCTTTTTGTTTTAACAGTTTTACATCAACAACATCACTTATCAATTGTAATAAATCTTTATCGGAAGAAATAATTGTTGCATCATATTCCGGATCCTCATCAGCCATTTTAGCTAACGTTCCAATAATATCATCTGCTTCATAAGGTTCCAACTCTAAATATTTAATTCCCATTGCTGTCAATATTTTTCTAGCAATCGGCATTTGTTGTTTTAACTCTGTCGGAGTTTCAATTCTCCCTGCTTTATAACTATCATATTTATCATGCCTAAAATTCTTCCCAATATCAAAAGCCACTGCAATATAAATAGGTTTTTCTTCATTAATTATTTTATTAATCATATTAACAAATCCATACAAAGCATTTGTTGGAAAATCTTTACTATTCTTCATCAAATTACCATTATATGCAGTAGCATAATAACTTCTAAACATTAAATTATTACCATCTACTAATATTACTTTTTTCATATATATCACCAAATATATTATACCATTATTTTTACAAAAAAAATATTCACAAAAAATTGTGAATATTATAATAAAGGCTTAACTACAATATCTTAATTTTATATTAAATTGCAATTCGGTATGGATTATCTTCTGTCCCGTCAGCTCCCTCAAAAATCTGTACTTCTTCTATAATATAAAAAACTGGTCGCACTGCATTATAATTATTAACATAATCACTATGAACATTACCATTATTATGAATATAAAATGCTGTACGATTATCATTGCTAACCCTGGATATGGTCCATTCATATAATCCCATAAATAACCAATTTTCTTCCACTACTGCCCTATAATCATAATTTGCACCATAATTACCATTAATATCAGAATTGTTTGCATCAGTAAATCCCGGATAAGTCCAATATTTAGGACTTGCTGAATACATATAATCTGAAACATACATTAATCCAATTTTGGCTTGCCATTTTTTAGCAGAACTATTGACCCCCAATTCATAATCATAAACATTTTTAGCAGTTGACAGTTTTCCATAACCTAAATACGTTGATGGCCCACCACCCGCATTCCAAACATGATTTTCAATAATTTTTTCCCAATTATTAGAAATTTTATTTAAATAGTTTATAAAATTATACTACAATTTTTAACAACTATCAAAGTAAAAAGTCAGTTAAAACAAACTTAACTGACTTGTTTCAGGCATTCCATCTAAAACTCCCAAATTTCTTAATTTATCAACTGTTGTGGCACTTACTTTACCACGATTTTGAAAATCTTCAATACTAATAAATTCTTGATTTTCTCTTTCTTCAATAATTTTTTTACCTACAGAATCCCCAAGACCATCTAATGCTCTAAAAGGAATAATTAATGACTTTTCATCTTCACTTACAACAAACTTAGTTGCATCACTTTTACGAATATCGATATTTTTAAAAGTAAAACCACGGGCTAACATCTCCAAAGCGACATTTAAAACATCAGCCACATTTTTCTCTTTATTAGTAGCATCGTAGCCTTTTTGGGCAACTTCGGCAATTTTAGCTTTAACCGCATCATAACCTTTAATCATTGATTCAACATCAAAATCATCACATCTAATACTAAAATAAGCAGAATAATAATAAATTGGCCTATAAACTTTAAACCAAGCCACTCTAAATCCCATCATAACATATGCCGTTGCATGGGCTTTGGGAAACATGTACTTAATCTTCCCACACGACTTAATAAACCAATCTGGAATATTAGCAGCTTCCAAATCACTAACAAATTCTGCCCACTTATCAGGTTCCTTACTAGCTTTACCTTTACGAACAAATTCACTTATTTTAAACGCCTTTGAAGGATCCATTCCTTGATTCATTAAATATATCAAAATATCATCACGACATCCAATAACATCTTTAAATTCCACTACTTTATTAAGAATTAAATCACGAGCATTTCCAACCCACACATCAGTACCATGTGATAATCCTGAGATTTTTACTAATTCCGCAAATGTTGTTGGTTTAGTTTCCTCTAACATCTTTATTGTAAAACCAGTACCAAATTCTGGAATACCAAATGTTCCCGTTGGACAATTGATTTGCTCACTTGTAATTCCCAATACTTTTGGCGAAGTAAATAAACTTAAAACCCCTTTATCATCAAATGGAATTGATGCGATATCCACGCCAGTTGAGTCACCTAAATATCTTAACATAGTTGGATCATCGTGACCAAGAATATCTAATTTCAAAACATTATCATGAATTGCTGAAAACGCAAAATGCGTTGTATACCAACTACTTCCTGGTTCATCCGCTGGATATTGAAAAGCTGTAAAATCATAAACATCCATATAATCTGGTATAACTATAATTCCTCCTGGATGCTGCCCTGTTGTCCTTTTAACGCCAGTACAACCTACACTTAAACGTTCAACTTCAATATTACGCATTGCAATACCTTTGTCTTCACAATAAGCTTTGACATAGCCATAGGCGGTCTTTTCCGCAACCGTACCAATCGTACCAGCTCGATAAACTTTATCCTCCCCAAATAAAACTTTTGTATAATCATGAGCTGCACTTTGATTATCCCCAGAAAAATTCAAATCGATATCAGGCACTTTCTCAGCATTAAATCCCAAAAACGTTGCAAACGGAATATCTTGCCCTTCCTTACGCATTTTACAATGGCACTCTTCACAATCACGATCAGGTAAATCATAACCACTAGCATAACGATGACTAAAAGGGCCTTCTTCATCTTCCCAAACACTTTTCTTACACTTTGGACATAAGTAATGTGCCGGTAACCCATTAACTTCTGTAATTCCCATCATTGTTGCCACAAACGATGACCCAACACTACCACGAGAACCAACAAAATAACCATCATCGTTACTTTTTTTAACTAATTTTTGCGCAATCAAATACAAAACAGAGTACCCATTACTAATAATACCATGTAATTCTTTTTCAATACGATCCTCAACTATTTTTGGTAAAACATCGCCATACATATTATGAGCATGCATATAGACCATTTTCCTTGTTTGTTCATCAGAATTTTCCATTACTGGCGTATAAAGTTTATCTTTAATGATTTGTAAATGATCAACCATATCAGCAATTTTATTTGGATTTATAACAACTATCTCATAAGCTAAATCTTCACCTAAAAAAGCAAAAGCATCTAACATTTCTTGTGTTGTCATAAAATACATATTTGGAACATCAATACCTCGACGATTTAAAGGATGTAATCTACCATTTGTTTTTTGATTAATAATGATTTCGCGATAAATTTTATCTTCCTTAGTTAAATTATGAACATCACCTGTTGCACAAACTAATTTACCAGCATCCTTAGCAACTCGAACTATCTTTTTAATCAATTCTTGTAATTCTAATTCACTATGGAAACCACTTGATTCCATTTGTAATAAATGTGTCATTGCACTTATAGGCTGAACTTCTATATAATCATAAAAACTCATCATCGTTGATAATTCTTCATCATCTTTAACTTTTGCTGCTTCAAAAATTTCTCCATTGATACAACCACTACCAACTAAAATTCCCTCTCTTAAATTATTTATTTCTCGTCTAGGTATTTTTGGCTGATCATTTTTATATAAATACTTAGTATTAGCTAAACTTACAATTTTAAATAAATTCTTTAAACCAGCTTGTGTTTGAGCAATCAATGTCAAATGAAAAGGAAAAGAAAATTTTACTAATTCGTCATAATCAATTGTTTCATAAATATCCATCGTTGTTTCAATATTTCGTGCATCTAAAATTTTGGCCATTGCATAAAAACAATGAGCAGTTCCTTCCGCATCATAATCTGCTCTATGGTGCGCATCTTCATCCCAAGGCACTTTATATTTTTTTACTAACGTACTCAATTTATGATTTGGCCATTCTGGACTTAAAATACGTGCTAAACTCATTGTATCAAGAACGGTATTGTCAAATTCTCCTAAATCATACTTTTTACAAGCAGCTTTCATAAAACTAATATCAAATTTAGCATTATGAGCTACCATTGGTAAATCTCTGGCCCAATCTAAAAATCTACGTGTTACATTTTCTTCACTATCTTTGCCTCTAACCATGTCATCAGTAATACAAGTTAATTCAACTATTTTGTGAGGCAAAGGTCTCTGTGGATCAATTAACTCATCAAAACGATCAATTATTTCACCATTTTTAATTTTAACAGCACCAATCTCAATCATTTGATCACTACCAGCATAAAAACCAGTTGTTTCTGTATCAAATACCACAAATGTATCATTTAATAGATTAAATTCTTTAGGATTAAAAATAACATCAACATCGTCATTAACCGTGTT
>CALVJF010000055.1 GCA_944331885.1 uncultured Bacilli bacterium | reverse complement strand
TTCCCTACACGACGCTCTTCCGATCTTTATTATTCAAAAAATTATTATTTTTAGCTTGAACATACAAATAAAAAGATAGTAAGCTTACTGATAAGCCAGCTCCAATTACAATATAGTTACTTTTATTAAAATTTTTACATTTATCAACTTTTAAACTATTCATTTGAAACCACCTACTATCATTAATATAGACAAATTTTGCCTATGCGTCAATGGTTAATTATTAACTACGATAAAATAAAAATGTGATTGATATGAATAGATTAAAAGAATTGCGAGAAGACAAAGATATATTACAAAAAGAAATAGCTAAAGACTTAAATATTACCCAAAGAAACTATAGCTATTTTGAGACAGGCAAAACAGCACTAACATCTGATATTTTAGAGAAAATAGCTGATTATTATAATACTAGCATAGATTATCTTTTATATCGTACTGATCAAAAAAAGCCTTATCCAGAATCAATTATGCAAGACAAAAAAATTCGCCGTTAATCCGCGAATTTTTTATCTTTCAGCTAAAATTTTTCGTACCTTTCCTTTTATTCTTTGTATAGCGTTATCAACAGATTTAGGAGTTTTATCTAATAAAGTAGCAATTTCAGTATAACTAAATCCATTACGTAAAAGTTCATAAACTTCATACTCATTCTTAGACAAATGCTCTTTTATCTTTTCATTTAAATCTAGAAATTCTTCTTCATTCATTAAATTATTTAAAGGGTTATTTTCTTCATTATCACTTATTAGATCCATCATAGTTGCATCTATATTATCATAATAGTGTTCCAAAGATAAACTATCGTTTAAAAAACGGTGCTTAACTCTGTTAGCTTTCATTAACGCCATATTTAATCTTCTTCTAACACAAAAAGATATAAACGTTACCAATTTGACATCTTTTTTTTCACTATAATTGTTTACAGCATCCATAAATCCTAATAAAGCTTCTTGATATAAGTCACTGCTTTCTAAACCTACATTCTTACCTAAAGATTTATATTTACTAAAAATTATATCAATTACATATCTATACTTTTCTAAAATTATGTCCTTTGCATCTTCATTAGATTCTTTAACTAAATACATTAATTCACTATCAGAATAATCTTTGTAATCCATAAAATCACCTATTAACTATTCCATATATCAATATTGCCGCTGCAACCGAAGCATTTAAACTATTAACATGACCTTGCATTGGTATAGCGATAACTTCATCAACATTCTTCTTTACTAATCTCGAAACTCCATTACCTTCACTACCAATTACTAATAAAACCTTATCACTAAAAGAACAATTTTTATAATTTATTCCATCCATATCAGCAGCATATACAAAATAACCATGTTCCTTAAATTTATCAATCGTATTAACCAAATTATTTACCATTGCCACATTAACAAAATTTAAGGCTCCACTACTAGTTTTCATTACAGTACCATTAACACTAACACTACGATCCTTAGGAATGATGATAGATTTTATTCCTGCCGCCTCGCAAGTTCTTATAATTGCTCCAAAATTATGCGTATCTTCTAGATGATCAAGCATGACAACTACTTTATCCTCAAACATATTATCAACATCTGCATAATTATAATCATCTATAACCATTACTATTCCTTGATGATTACCATCAACCATTCCATCAAGAATTTTATTATCTACAAATTCATACTTTAATCTATTATTTTTAATAAACTTAACAATGTCTTCATCATTAAATTTTTTACTTAAATATATTTTCTTAATAACATGATAATTATCTCTTAGCTCATTAAATACATTTTTACCAAATACTTTCATTAAATTTTAAAAACCTCCTCCATTATTTGATCAATTCTATCTTTCTTATTATTGCTATATAACACACCAATTAATGCTTCTAATCCAGTAGCAATGCGATAAGTTACAATATCAGCACTCTTACTTTTACCGCCATGAGCATTTCTACCCCATTTAAAAATTTCCATTTCTTCTTCTGTTAATAAATTATTTGTAATCAAATGCTCAACTATTCTTCTTTGACTATTAGCACTTACATAATTAAGACTTTCTTTTTGTAAATCATTAACTTTTACAATTCCCAAACTTAACAAATGTTCTCTAACGTATACTTCGTAAACAGCATCGCCTATATAAGCCATAGCTAAAGCATTCTTCATAATTCCCACCACCAAGATATTAACACAAAAGACAAAAAAAAGCGAGATTTAAATCAAATAAAAAAGATAGTAATTTCTATCCTTTCTTAACTCTCTTAGCTACTTCCAAAGCTGCAATAGCACCTTCACTTGTTGCTGTAACTATTTGATAAACTTTTTTTAAAATAGCATCTCCAACAGCATAAATTCCTTTAATAGAAGTTTGATAATTTTCATCAACTTTAATATAACCTTTTTCATCTGTTATTGACAAGTCACTCAAAAAATCACTATAAGGTTCATAGCCTACATAAGTAAATAAACAAGATACTTCCAATTCTTTACCATCATCTAGTACTATCTTTTCTAAATTTTCCTCTCCAACTAATTCAGTAACAGTTCGGTTATATAAAATTTCAATATTGTTCATATCTTTAAGGTTATCCACAAGTTCTTGCTCAGCTCTAAACTCATCTCGACGATGAATTAAATATACTTTATTGACAATGTTAGCTAAATACAAAGCTTCTTCTATAGCAGAATTTCCACCGCCAACAACAGCAACATCTTTCCCTTTATACAACGCCCCATCACAAGTAGCACAATAACTAACTCCTTTTCCTACAAACTTATTTTCATTTTTTAAACCGAGTTTTTTAGCTTTTCTTCCTGTAGCAATTATTATATTTTTAGCTTCAAAAACTTCTTCATTACAATACACTTTCTTAATATCACCATTAACTTCAATATTTGTTACTTTTTTTATTTTATACTCAACACCTAAATCGTTAATTTGTTCATACATTTGAAAAGCTAAATCAGGACCCATAACATGTTTATAACCAGGATAGTTATCCACAGCATTAATTTTATTTAATAATCCCCCTGGTGCTTCAGATTCTAAACCTAAAATTTTGATTCCTGCTCGTTTAGCATAGATAGCTGCGCTAATGCCAGCGGGCCCTAATCCAATTATAATTAAATCGTAAATCATTATTACCTCCTAAAAACGAATTTTAGCATTTTCTGCATCATTATAACGATCTTCAAAACGACCTTTTCGACTTAATATCATAAATGCTAACAACGCTATTATAAATAATGCTATTGAAACAATCTGTGCCACTTTAAATCCACCAAACATCAATGAATCAGTACGTCCCGCTTCAATAATAAAGCGTCCAAAACTATACCACATTATATAAATTGCAGTAGGTTGTCCAACTTTAGTAATTTTCAAGCGACGAACAATAAGTAATAGTATAACCCCTAGCAAGCACCACAATGACTCGTAATAAAAAGAAGGAACATAATATAAGCCATCAATTTTCATTCCATCAATAACAAATTGAGGTAATAATGGATTACTTTGTAATTCAGCGAGTGTAGTAACAGCTCCATGAGCTTCGCCGTTAAAGAAATTTCCCCATCTTCCAATTGCTTGGGCAAGCAATAAGGGAACAACTAAAATATCTGTAATTCGCCATAAACGAGCACCATATTTTTTACAATATAACCATACAGTTATAAACCCAAATAATATTCCCCCGTGAATTGCCAAACCACCATTCCATACTTTAAATATGTCTGTCCAATTATCTTGATAAAGTTCATAATTAAAAGCTACAAAATATAATCTAGCCCCAATAAAACCCATAATAATTGCCCAAAAACATAAATTAAATATAAAATCAGTAGGGATTTCAAAACGTTTTGCTTCTCTTTGAGCTAATATAATCCCTAAAATAACACCTATCAAAATAAGTACAGAGTACCATCTTATCGCAAATCCTCCAACTTCAAATAAAACTGAATCCATTCTCTCAACTCCATTTTCTAAAAAATTATATCATAAACAAAAAAATAAAGAAAGTTACAAAACTTTCTTTAAAAATTGTCCGGTATAAGAATCATTATTTTTGGCTACTTCTTCTGGAGTTCCAACAGCTACTATCTTACCTCCACCAATACCACCTTCTGGCCCTAAATCTATAATATAATCCGCCACTTTAATCACATCAAGATTATGTTCAATAACAATTACCGTATCACCATTATCTACAATTCTTTGTAAAATTTTCAATAATTTTTTTATGTCATCACTATGTAAACCGGTTGTAGGTTCATCTAATATAAACACACTCTTACCAGTAGCTTTTTTTTGCAACTCTTTAGCTAGTTTAACTCGTCCTGCTTCACCACCAGATAAAGTTGGTGCTGATTGTCCTAATTCAATATAGGATAAACCTACATCCATCATCACTTGTAATTTATTGCGAACTTTAGGTACATTATCAAAAAACTCTAAAGCTTCAGCAACTCGCATATGTAAAACATCAGCTATATTTTTTCCTTTAAACTTAACATCTAATGTTTCCCTATTATAACGAGTTCCCTTACAAACTTCACAAGGAACATAAACATCAGGTAAAAAATGCATTTCAATTTTTTTAACGCCATCTCCCCAACAAGCTTCACAACGGCCTCCTTTAACATTAAAAGAAAATCTATTTTTGCCATAACCTCGCATTTTAGATTCTTTCATATTAGCAAACACATCGCGAATATCATCAAAAACACCGACATAAGTAGCTGGATTACTTCTTGGCGTGCGTCCAATTGGATCTTGAGTTATGTGAACAACTTTATCAATGTTCTCCATGCCTTTAATTTCTTTACACTTACCAACTATTGTCTTTGACTTATAAACCTTTTTAGTTAAAGCATTGAATAAAATATCATTTACTAAAGTAGACTTTCCAGACCCAGAAACACCAGTTACACAAACAAACTTTCCTAAAGGAAATTTAACATTTATATTTTTCAAATTATGTTCCTTAGCACCTTTAACCTCTATAAATTGTCCATTACCTTTTCTTCTACTTTTTGGAACATCTATTTTTTCCTTACCACTCAAATACTTACCAGTTAAAGAGTTAGGATTTTTCATAACTTCTTCAGGTGTTCCAGCTGCCATAATTTCGCCACCTAAAACTCCCGCACCAGGTCCCACATCAACTAAATAATCAGCAGCTAGCATCGTATCTATATCATGTTCAACTACAATTAAAGTATTTCCTAAATCACGCATTTCCTTCATCGAAGCAATTAATTTTTCATTATCTCTTTGATGCAAACCAATACTTGGTTCATCCAATACGTATAACACTCCTGTTAATTTACTACCTATCTGGGTTGCAAGTCTTATCCGTTGTGCCTCTCCTCCAGACAATGTTCCAGCTGCTCTATTCAAAGTTAAATAACCTAAACCTACATTATTTAAAAATTCCAAACGATTTGTAATTTCTTTAACCAATAGTTCACTAATAGTTTGTTGTTCTTTTGATAATTTTAAATTTTTCATGAATTCATATAATTCACTTATACTTAATGCCGTCATATCATAGATACTTTTTTTGTTAATAAAAACATTTAAAATTTCTTTCTTCAGTCTAGTACCATGACATAAAGGACATTCACTTTCAACCATATAATTTTCAATCCAGTCTCTTATCCAACCAGAAGTAGTCTCAATATAGCGACGCTCCAAATTATTAATTATTCCTTCATAAAAATCACTTTTAGTACGAATATTGCCATTTTTAGCAACATATTTAAAATCCATAACATCAGTA
>CALVJF010000054.1 GCA_944331885.1 uncultured Bacilli bacterium | reverse complement strand
AGGTAATAATATTAAAAAGATAATCACCATTTCACAATTGAATAATACTTTTCAAAAGAGATCTTCATTTTTCAAGTTTCAAAATAAATTACTGAAAAAGAACAATAATCTCACATCTGCATATATAAACGCTTTAATCTTTGCAAATAAATTATCATTAGAAAATGAAGTTATAAAAAGCTACCAATTAAACGGAATTTCGCATTTATTAGCCATTTCGGGAATGCATATAAGTTTGCTATGCCATCTTATTACCAAGGGGTTAAAAAAATTGCCTTTCCTTAATCCTAATATAATAATGATATTTTTTCTTACTTTTTATATCAGTATAACAAATTTTTCACCATCCATAATTAGAGCTAGTATTTTTTACCTTGCTATGCAAACTAAGTTTTTAAAATTTAATTCTCATCAAATAACAACAATAATTATTTTATTTCTTTTAATAATTTTCCCATATTATTTTTATAATTTAAGCTTTAAATATTCAGCAATCACTTGCTTTTTTCTAACTAAAATAAAACAATCATCTACGTCATTTCTTAAAGCCAATATAATAACTAGTATAATTGCTTTTTTAGCTAGTTTGCCAATAACAATAAATAGTTTTTTTGAAGTAAATCTTTTATCTCCAATTTTAAACTTATTTTTCGTTCCATTAGTATCATACATTATATACCCTTTAATCGTTATAACATATATAATTCCTTTTATCCAACCTATTACAGAAGTATTTCTGCATTTATTTGAAAATCTGAGTTTATTGATGAGTAATATTTCTTTTCTAATAATATCATTTCCCAAAATAAAAGAATTAACGTTTTTAATATACTATATAATGCTATTTTTAGCACTAAGTAAATCATTGAAGTACTTTTTAATTATATTAGTTCTTCTTATTATAAATAAGTATAGTTTCTATATAGATCCAAATAGTTATTTATACTTTTTAAATGTTGGGCAAGGAGATTCAGCACTCATAATTACTCCTTATCATCGAGAAATTATTTTAATTGATACTGGTGGAAAAATACCATATAGCCAGGAATCATGGCAATTAAAAGATAATAATATTTCATTAGCGCAAAATATAATAACATTTCTAAAAAGTATTGGTATTACTAAAATAAACACTATGATATTAACTCATGGCGATTATGACCATATTGGCGAAGCCAAAGAAATAATTGAAAACTTTTCTGTTCACAAAGTAATATTTAATAAAGGGCAATACAATGAACTAGAGCAAGAATTAATCGTCTTGTTAAAAAATCAGCAGATAAGTTATACGCAAAGCATTAGCAATATAAGTGGCAAAAATTTTAAGTTACAATTTCTAAATAGAAAAATTTATGACAATGAAAACGATAATTCCATCATTGTTCATTTACAATTAGGTCAAATTACAACGCTTTTTATGGGCGATGCTAGTAAACAAGTTGAAAAAGATTTATTAAAAATTTTTGAATTGAAAATTCCAACTATTTTAAAAGTTGGCCATCATGGTAGCAGCACTAGTACTAGTCAGGAATTCATTAATCAAATTAAGCCCCAATATTCCATTATTAGCGTCGGAGCAAATAATAGATATGGTCATCCACAAAATGAAGTATTATCCGTTTTAAAAAATTCAACTATATATCGAACGGACATAAATGGCAATATTATTTTCAAAATTAATAATAGTATAAAAAATATTATCCTAACTTCCCAATTCAGTAACTAATTTTTAAAAAAATACATATAATATAATATCGTTACTATAGTAACTTTAAATATAGAAAAAGGCTTTCTGTCTTTTTCCTTTTTTGTTATAATAAACATAGGTGAACATTATGGCAAATTATTTAATATCGAGTTCAACAATTAATCAAATGTACGAAGAAATTCAAAAAATAAGTCAAGGGACTTTTGTTGAAAAAATTGATTCTAATAGTACAGATCTTGCAACAATTCTTGAAGAAATATCTTATAATTCATTATTCAGTGAAAAAAGAATTATTCAAATTAACAATGCAGACTATTTCACTACTCAAAAAGTATCTGGAATTGATCCAAGTATTATAGAAAAATATCTTTTAGTGCCGAACCAAGATACTACTATTATTTTTACGACAATGCAAAAAATTGACGAGCGTAAAAAAATTACCAAGATAATAAAAGAACAAGGAAATTTAATAATTTGTCCTAGTTTAACAATTAAAGATATAGTCAAAATTATTGAAAAAAAATTATTGACTGAAGGCTACAAAATATCTAGTGAATGTCTATATTTTATTGTAAACAATTCTCAAAATAATTATGATTTAAGTTTACAACAACTAAACAAAATATTTATTTATTATCAAGAACCAACAACAATTAGTTTATCAGATTTAAAAAATATTATTTCTATGAATTTAGAAAATAACAATTTTAAATTAATTGATGCCATAATAAATCAAGATATAACTCATGCTTTCAAAATATACAATGACTTAAGGGTTCAAAAAACAGAGCCGTTGATAATTTTTAACTTACTGGCTAGAGAATATCGCTTTCTTTATCTAGTTAATTTAATGCTCAAGAAACATTATAGTCCCTTTGAAATTGCTAAGAAATTAAGTATCCAAACATGGCAAGCTGAAAAATATATAAATAATGCCTCTAAATACTCAATTAAAGAATTAAAAGAATTACTTTGTGAATTAGCAAACATTGATTTTGCTATTAAAAAAGGGCAAAAAAATAAACACCTCGCATTAGAAGCATTTATTTTGAAGAACGCATAAGTTCTTTTATTTTGTCGACATTTTTAAAATTTAATTTACTAACCTTATATAAAATACCTTCACCATATTGCTTTACCAAATTAACCCCAATTTCATCTACATTATTGCCAGCCCCAAGCGGGAAAATGACCTTATATTCATCACTCATTTTTTTCATTTCCCGTAGAAAATAATAACGAGCAATAATTGAGCTACATGCTACACTTAATACTTGATCTTCTGCTTTAGTCATAAAAGTAATCCCAGTCACTTTACTCTTAACCTCGCTTAAATAGCCATAATAATTTTTAGCTGGAGTAAATTGATCTACTACAATTTTTTCATATTTATAATCACTATTCTCAATCATTCCAAGCAGAACTTTATTATGCAGTATTGCTTTGATTTTATTCATATTGACACTTTCTGAGTAATTTTGATTGTAAGTTTCGTTATTCAAAACAATAGCTTTATTAGGAATATTCTTAATAATTGTCGGAGCTATATCAATTATTTGCTTATCAGTTAATTTTTTTGAATCTCTGACACCTAAATTTACCAAAAAATCTCTTTGCTTTTTTTCAACATAGCTAGCACACACTACAATTGGTCCAAAAAAATCTCCAGTTCCAACTTCATCTGAACCAATAGTATTTGCATCAATAAGCCCTCCTTGATTAACTTTTTTTTCTTTTTTTTCGGTATTCGGGTTTATGACTCTATTATTAAGAATTCGCTCTTGTTCTATCCAAATAGACGCCTCAATGTCAGCACCAATTCCTTGAAACATAACTTTTCCTGATTCATATAATGTTGTAACACAATCAAAATCTTTTACTTGAAATATCGCATACGGAGGAGTTTTTTCACATTTCATAGGTTCATAATATTTAATCATTTTTTGTTTTACATTATCGCTAACTTTAAATACAATTGTCATAGATCTCCACCTCAAAATAATCATATCATATTTTTCTTTAATTTTCATTTAGTTTGTAATATAATTAAATAGAGGAGAGTGATAAGTTGCCAACCATAGTAGATGCATGCATTATATTAATTTTAGGTATCGGTGCAATAGTTGGATTTAAAAGAGGTGTAATTCAGAGTGCTGCTCAATTTTTAGGGACTTTAGCTGTCATAATTATAGCCTATTACCTAAAGAATCCTATATCTGAATTTTTCTATACTTATTTACCATTTTTCAATTTCAGCGGGGCTTTAGAAGGAGTAACAGTACTAAATATTATCATTTACGAAGCTATAGCTTATATAGTAATAATCCTTTTACTTTGGGCAATACTAAGAGTAATCATCGTTATTACTGGTTTACTAGAGCTAATATTGAAAATGACTGTGGTTCTAAGTATTCCTTCAAAATTACTGGGAATAATATTTGGTTTAGCTGAAGCTTACATAGTTTTATTCGTTATATTATTTTGTGCCAACCAAATTTTTATGGCTAATAACCAAAAGATTGATTCAAAGTATGCAAGTGTGATTTTAAATAATACACCATTATTATCAGAAAAAGTTAGTAATGCCTATAATTCTGTTGATGAAGTAGTGTCTATGGCATCTAAATATCAAGATACTGAAGATAAAAATGAATATAATAAAGAAGCTTTAGATATATTATTAAAAAATAAGTTTATTACTGTTGATGCTGCAACCAAGTTAATTGAAAAAGAAAAATTAGAAATTACTGGTGCTGAAGAAATATTAAATAAATATAAAGGAGAATAAATATGATAAAACATTTAAAAGAAAGCGAAAGTCTAGAAAGTTTATTAACAAAAGATTTAACATTAGTAGACTTTTATGCTGAATGGTGTGGACCTTGTAAAATGCTAGGACCAGTACTCGAAAAATTGGAAAACATAAATATCATTAAAGTCGATGTTGATATTCACCAACAATTGGCTATGAATTATGGTATCATGAGCGTCCCAAGTTTACTATTTTTCAAAAATGGTCAATTAGTAAAAAAAGAAATTGGCTTTCGTAGTGAAGAAGATTTAAAAAACATTATTTCTAATTTGAAATAATGTTTTTAATTACTTACGATATTAGCAATACCACTATAAGCTCTAATTAATCCTCCTGCCCCTAACTTAATTCCACCAAAATATCTTACTACAACAATCAACTTTCGATTAAGATTTTTCTTTTCTAAAATATTATATATAGGTGTCCCCGCGGTATTAGCAGGTTCTTTATCATCACATTTTTTAGCTGTATTATCAAACTTATAAGCATAAACAATATGTTTTGCTTTTTTATGTTCCTTTTTTAATATATTCAAAATATCCTTAACTTCTTCAACGTTATCTAAGTCATAATAATAACCAATAAACTTTGACTTTTTAATTATTAATTCATCTTGTTTTATTAATTTCATTAAAAACACCTACTTAAAATTATACATTATTAATGCATTTTAGTCTAGAATTTAGTATAATATCAAAAGGTGATTATAAATGTTTAAAGAAAAATTAGCCCTTGTTCCTCATCAACCAGGTAGTTATCAAATGAAGAATGCCCAAGGGACAATTATATATGTTGGTAAAGCTAAAGACTTGCACAAACGCTTATCTTCATATTTTAATCGCGCTCACACTGGAAAAACAGCCAAAATGGTTAGTGAAATTGCAGATTTTACCTACATTGTTGCCTCTAGTGAATTGGAAGCATTTATAATCGAAATAAATCTTATCAAACAATATGATCCAAAATATAATATTCTGTTAACTGACGACAAAACTTATCCATATATAGAATACTCAAGAAATCCTTATCCTCATCTTCGCGTAGCTAGGTATATAAAATTAAAAAAAGATCCTAGTAAAAAAATCTTTGGACCATATCCCAATAGCTATGCTGCCCGCCATATTGTCAATTTATTAAATCGACTATATCCATTAAAAAAATGTCAAACAACTCCCAAAGAAGTCTGCTTATATTATCATATTGGCGAATGCTTGGGTTACTGTTGCAAAAATATTCCCGAAGAACAAATTTTAAAAATGGAAAAGGAAATTTTATCTTTTTTAAGAGGAAAT